>NZ_JBEOTD010000008.1:130961-229573 GCF_040426375.1 Streptomyces sp. NPDC096012 | reverse complement strand
CTGGCTGGCTGGCTGGCTGGCTGGCTGGCTGGCTGGCTGGCTGGCTGGCTGGCTGTTGAACGAGCGGCGCCCCGCGGACAGTTCCCGCGGGGCGCCGATCTCTTGATGTTGTGTCAGGCGCCGGGCTTCCTCCGTCAACGGACGAGGCCCGGGCCGAGCCTGTGGCGGGTGACGGCCGGCCGGGCGGCCGGTCCGGTCGCCTCAGGCCTTGCGGGCCCGCGTCGTCTTCTTCGCGGGCGTCGCCTTCTTGGTGGCCGCGGCGGCCTTCTTCGTCGCCGTGCCGTCGGCCTTGGCCGTCACGGTCCTCTTCGCCGCCGACCTGGCGGCGGCCGTCTTCCCGGCCGTCCTGGCGCGCGGGGCCTTCACGGGCTCCGCGTCGCTGATGCGGTCGGCGCCGAGGATCTCGCGCAGGAACTTGCCGGTGTGGCTCGCCGGAACCCCGGCCACCTCCTCGGGGGTGCCCTCGGCGACCACCAGGCCACCGCCGGCGCCGCCCTCGGGGCCCATGTCCACGACCCAGTCGGCGGTCTTGATCACGTCGAGGTTGTGCTCGATGACGATCACCGTGTTGCCCTTGTCGACCAGGCCGCCGAGGACGGTCAGCAGCTTGCTGATGTCCTCGAAGTGCAGACCGGTGGTCGGCTCGTCCAGAACGTAGACCGTGCGTCCGGTGGATCGCTTCTGCAGTTCGCTGGCGAGCTTCACCCGCTGCGCCTCACCACCGGACAGGGTGGTCGCGGACTGGCCGAGGCGGACGTAGCCGAGGCCGACGTCCTTGAGCGTCCGCAGGTGCCGGGAGATGGCCGGGACGGCCTCGAAGAACTCGGTGGCCTCCTCGATCGGCATGTTCAGCACATCGGCGATGGACTTGCCCTTGTAGTGGACGTCCAGGGTCTCCCGGTTGTACCGGGCGCCGTGGCAGACCTCGCACGGGACGTAGACGTCCGGGAGGAAGTTCATCTCGATCTTGATCGTGCCGTCGCCCGCGCAGTTCTCGCAGCGGCCGCCCTTGACGTTGAAGGAGAAGCGGCCGGGCAGGTAGCCCCGGACCTTCGCCTCGGTGGTCTCGGCGAACAGCTTGCGGACGTGGTCGAAGACACCCGTGTACGTCGCCGGGTTGGACCGCGGGGTGCGGCCGATCGGCGACTGGTCGACGTGGACGACCTTGTCGACCAGGTCGTCGCCGTCCACGCGCGTGTGACGTCCGGGGACGCTGCGCGCGCCGTTCAGCTCGCGGGCCAGGTGCGTGTAGAGGATGTCGTTGACCAGCGTCGACTTGCCGGATCCGGACACGCCCGTGACGGCCGTGAACACACCCAGCGGGAAGGACACGTCGATGTCCTGCAGGTTGTTCTCACGGGCGCCGTGCACGGTGAGCCGCCGCGACGGGTCGTGGGGCCGGCGCACGTCCGGGAGCGGGATGGCCTTGCGGCCCGAGAGGTAGGCACCGGTCTGCGACTCGGTGTTGGCGAGCAGTTCCTTCAGGGAGCCGCTGTGCACGACCTTGCCGCCGTGCTCGCCGGCGCCGGGACCGATGTCGACGACCCAGTCGGCGACCTTGATGGTGTCCTCGTCGTGCTCCACGACGATGAGCGTGTTACCCATGTCGCGCAGCCGGACCAGGGTCTCGATCAGCCGGTGGTTGTCCCGCTGGTGCAGGCCGATGGACGGCTCGTCCAGCACGTACAGGACGCCGACCAGGCCGGAGCCGATCTGGGTGGCCAGGCGGATGCGCTGGGCCTCGCCGCCGGAGAGGGTGCCGGCCGCGCGGTTCAGCGAGAGGTAGTCCAGGCCGACGTCGACCAGGAAGCGCAGCCGCTCGTTGACCTCCTTCAGCACTCGCTCAGCGATCTTCTTGTCGCGGGCGTTCAGCTTCAGCTTGCCCAGGAAGTCCGCGCAGTCGCTGATCGACATGGCGGCGACCTCGGCGATCGACTTCTCCATGATCGTGACCGCGAGGACGATCGGCTTCAGTCGCGTGCCCTCACAGGAGGGGCAGGGCACCTCGCGCATGTAGCCCTCGAAGCGCTCGCGGCTGGCGTCGCTCTCGGCCTCGCTGTGCCGGCGCTTGACGAACGGCACCGCGCCCTCGAAGGGCGTGGTGTACACGCGCTCGCGGCCGTACCGGTTGCGGTACCGCACCTCGATCTGGGTCTTGTGACCGTGCAGCAGTGCCTTCTTGGCGCGCTGCGGCAGGCCCGCGAAGGGGATGTCCGTGCGGAAGCCGAGCGCGTCGGCGAGGGCGCCGATCAGGCGGCTGAAGTAGTCCTTGGTGTGCCCGTGCGACCAGGGGTGGATGGCGCCCTCGTCCAGGGACTTGTCCGGGTCCGGAACGATCAGCTCGGGGTCGACCTCCATGCGCGTGCCGATGCCGGTGCACTCGGGGCAGGCGCCGAAGGGCGAGTTGAAGGAGAAGGAGCGGGGCTCCAGCTCCTCGAAGGAGAGGTCGTCGTACGGGCAGTAGAGGTGCTCCGAGTACATGCGCTCGCGCTCGGGGTCGTCCTCGGCGAGGTCGACGAAGTCGAGCACGACCATGCCGCCGGACAGCCCGAGGGCGGTCTCCACGGAGTCGGTGAGACGGCGCTTGGCGGAGTCCTTCACCGTGAGGCGGTCCACGACCACCTCGATGGTGTGCTTCTCCTGCTTCTTCAGCGTCGGCGGTTCGGAGAGCTGGACGGTCCGGCCGTCCACACGCGCGCGGGAGTACCCCTTGGTCTGCAGGTCGGCGAAGAGGTCGACGAACTCGCCCTTGCGCTCGCGCACCAGCGGCGAGAGCACCTGGAAGCGGCTTCCCTCCGGAAGCTCCAGGACCCTGTCGACGATGGCCTGCGGCGACTGGCGCGTGATCGGGCGGCCGCACTCGGGGCAGTGCGGCTTGCCGATGCGCGCGAAGAGCAGACGCAGGTAGTCGTAGACCTCGGTGATGGTGCCGACGGTCGAGCGCGGGTTGCGCGAGGTCGACTTCTGGTCGATGGAGACCGCCGGGGACAGGCCCTCGATGAAGTCGACGTCCGGCTTGTCCATCTGACCGAGGAACTGCCGGGCGTACGAGGAGAGTGACTCCACGTAGCGGCGCTGGCCCTCGGCGAAGATCGTGTCGAAGGCCAGGGAGGACTTGCCCGACCCGGACAGACCCGTGAAGACGATGAGCGAGTCACGAGGCAGGTCGAGCGAGACATTCTTGAGATTGTGCTCGCGCGCGCCACGGACGATGAGACGGTCGGCCACGCCGGTCCGCACCTTTCTTGAGAGAAGCGACAGGGGGCGGGGCCCCCGCGCTTCTTCAGACTAGGGGGAGCCTCTGACAACGCCGGTCGGATTGCCCGGTTGCATAACGGCTTCAGGCCATCAAGGAATTCCCGACGCCGCTGTCGACGATATAGCACGGGCATTCGATTTGCGGCCGAGGTTCACCACCTTCACCCGAAGGTGTGGCCCGGCTAGGGTCAGCGGCATGATTGATCACGCTCATGACCTGGCATGTGTACGTGAAGCGACCGAAGCACTCCTGGGCGCAGTCGCCACCGTGGACAACGTCTCACTCGCCGAGCCGTCACGGCTGCCCGGCTGGAGCCGGGGGCATGTCCTCGCCCACCTCGCCCGGAACGCGGACGCTCTGGTGAACGTCCTGGAGGGCCGTCCCATGTACGAGAGCGCCGAGGCCCGGGACGCGGACATCGAGCGCGACGCCGCGCGCCCGCTCGACGTGCAGCTCGCCGATCTTCGGGAGAGCGCCGCCCGCCTCCAGTCGGCGGGGGACGCTCCGGCGGACTGGACGCGCACCGTGGAGCTGCGCAACGGGGTCACCGACTCCGCGTCCGGGGTGCCGTTCCGGCGGTGGGCCGAGGTGGAGCTGCATCACGTGGACCTCGGGCTGGGATACGAGCTGGAGGATCTTCCGGAGGAGTTCACGCGCCGGGAGACCGACTTCCTCGCACGGCGGTTCTCGGGGCACCGCGACGTTCCGGCGGTCCTCGTCACGGACGGCACGCACACGTGGCGCACCGGCCGGACCGCGGACGAACCCGAGGTGACGGTCACCGGCCGGCCGGCGGACGTGGTGGGGTGGCTCTCCGGGCGCCGCGACGGTGCGGCCCTGGAGCTGCGGGGCGGGGCGCTCCCGAAGCTGCCGCCGCTGTGACGCCACGGCGTCACGGCCGCCGCTGTGACGCGGCGGACGGCACGGCTGTCGCCGGACCGCGTTCCGCCGGGGCCGCGCCGCTATAGGCTGACCGGCATGATGTACACGGGAGAGGTCAAGGTCGGCGGACCGGCGGACGTGCACGAGCTCAAAGACCTGATGATCACCAAGATCGCGGTCGGCCCGATGGACAACAACGCTTATCTGCTGCGCTGCCGGGCCACCGACGAGCAGCTGTTGATCGACGCCGCCGCCGAGGCGGCCACGCTCCTCGGCATGATCGGTGACGACGGCATCGCGTCCGTCGTCACCACGCACCAGCACGGCGACCACTGGCAGGCGCTCGCCGCGGTCGTCGCCGGCACCGGCGCGCGTACCTACGCCGGCCGCGAGGACGCGCCCGGCATCCCCGTGCCGACCGATGTCCTCGTCGACGACGGCGACGTCATCAGGGTGGGACACGTGGAACTCACCGCGCGCCACCTGGTCGGGCACACCCCGGGCTCGATCGCGCTGGTCTACGACGACCCGCACGGCCATCCGCACGCCTTCACCGGCGACTGCCTCTTCCCGGGCGGCGTCGGCAACACCCGCAAGGACCCGAAGGCGTTCGCCAGCCTGATCCATGACGTGGAGACGAAGATCTTCGACGTCCTGCCGGACGAGACCTGGGTCTATCCGGGCCACGGCAACGACACCACTCTCGGCACGGAGCGGCCCCACCTTGCAGAGTGGCGCGCACGAGGCTGGTAACCCGGATCGCTACGCGCCCAGGCCCGCATTGAGCGGTCCGGAAGGTCCAGAATCCTCGCGGCCGCCCGCCTCCGCCTGGTGAACGATGTCCTGGCTGACCGGCTACGACGACTCGACCACCGCTACGCACGCAATCCCCGCAACTACGTGGCCTTTCTCGGCCTGGCCGCAGCTACCTGCTGCTGCAGACGACTCCCCGCCTCGAGAGGGCGACGGGCCCTGGGCCCAGGCGCCCACGGCCGGGTGGACGCCTGGGTCGACGGCGCCCCGTTGACCGTGGCGCTCCCGGACACAGGCGGCACGACGCGACCGCGTGCGCCTCGAACTCCGGCGGGTCGTGCGTCATCCCCACGGGGACTCCGGCCCCCCCGGAGCGGCTCGGATCCGCCGAGGTGCACAGGTCAGCCGCCGATCGCGGTCATGACGTGCTTGATGCGGGTGTAGTCCTCGAAGCCGTACGAGGAGAGGTCCTTGCCGTAGCCGGACTTCTTGAAGCCGCCGTGCGGCATCTCGGCGACCAGCGGGATGTGTGTGTTGATCCACACGCAGCCGAAGTCGAGGCGCCGGGACATCCGCATGGCGCGGGCGTGGTCCTTCGTCCAGACGGACGAGGCGAGCGCGAACTCCACCCCGTTGGCGTACTCGACGGCCTGGTCCTCGTCGGAGAACTGCTGCACGGTGATGACCGGGCCGAAGACCTCGTTCTGAATGATCTCGTCGTCCTGGTTCAGGCCGGAGACGACGGTCGGGGCGTAGAAGTAGCCGACTTCGCCGACCCTGTGGCCACCGGTCTCGACCCTGGCGTGGCCGGGGAGGCGCTCGATGAAGCCGGTAACCTGCCGCAGCTGGTCGGCATTGTTCAGCGGGCCGTAGAACGCGTCCTCGTCGTCGATGCCGCCGGTTCTGGTGTCGGACGCGGCCTTGGCAAGCGCCTCCACGAACGCGTCGTGGATGGACTCGTGCACCAGCACACGTGTGGCCGCGGTGCAGTCCTGGCCGGCGTTGAAGAAGCCCGCAGCCGAGATGCCCTCCACCGCCTCGGCGATGTCGGCGTCCTCGAAGACCACGACCGGGGCCTTGCCGCCCAGTTCCAGGTGGACGCGCTTGACGTCCTTGGACGCGGACTCGGCGACCTGGATTCCCGCACGCACCGAGCCGGTGATGGACGCCATCGCCGGAGTCGTGTGCTCGACCATGAGTCTGCCGGTCTCCCGGTCGCCGCAGATCACGTTGAGGATGCCGGCCGGCAGTCCCATGCCGGCCAGCACCTCGCCGACGATCTCGGCAAGCAGAACGGTTGAGGCAGGGGTCGTGTCCGAGGGCTTGAGGACGACGGTGTTGCCCGCGGCGATGGCCGGGGCGAACTTCCAGACCGCGGTCATCATCGGGTAATTCCACGGCGCGACCTGGGCGCAGACGCCCACCGGCTCGCGACGGATGATCGAGGTCATACCGTCCATGTACTCGCCGGCGGCCTTGCCCTCCAGCAGGCGGGCCGCACCGGCGAAGAAGCGGATGTGGTCCACCATCGGGCCGATCTCCTCGGTGGCCGTGATCCTCTTCGGCTTGCCGGTGTCGCGGCACTCGGCATCGACGAGCTCGTCGGCCCGCGCCTCGACCGCGTCGGCGATCTTCAGCAGGACGAGCTGGCGTTGGGCGGGGGTGGTGTCCCGCCACTGTCCGAAGGCGGCTGCGGCAGCGTCCATCGCGCGCTCGACGTCGGGGGCCGCGGACAGCGGCGCGGTGGCGTACGCATCGCCCGTTGCAGGGTCGATGACCAGGGTGGTCCGCCCGTCGGCCGCATCGGTGAACGCGCCGTCGATGTAGTTGCGCAGTGTGCTGAGCTCGCTCATACGCTCTCCTTGATGTGGTGTGGGCGGGGTGGCACGGGAAGGGGACTGACGGGGCCGGGCTGGGTGAGGCGGTGCGTTGTTCGGTGCGACGGCCGCTGTCCGGCTGCTGGGATGCCGGTGCGGCAGCGGTGTGCGGCCTCAGGACTCCAGGTGGGTCGGGGCGAACATCCGCAGGAGAGCCGGGAGCACGACAACGCTCGGGCCGGGGGTCGCGAGGGCGACCGTCAGGTCGGCGCTCAGGGCCTCGGGAGTCGTGGCGGTGGCGGGCACGCCGAACGACTCGGCGAGGCGGACGAAGTCCGGTCGTGCCAGTTCGGTGGCGGTGGCCTCACCGAACGCGCCGGTCATGTATTCGCGGAGGATGCCGTAACCGCCGTCGTCCACGATGAGCCAGGTGACGTCAAGGTTGTGCTGGCGGGCGGTGGCGAGTTCGGCGATGGAGTACAGCGCACCGCCGTCACCGGAGACGGCGAGTACCGGGCCTGCGCCGTCGCGGGCCACCGCGGCGCCCAGGGCGGCCGGGAAGCCGTAGCCGAGGCCGCCGGCGCCTTGCGCGGAGTGCATGGCGCCGGGGCGGCGGGCGTCCCAGGCGGACCACGCCCAGTAGCCGAGGATGGTCATGTCGAAGAACGCCGGCGAGTCGTCGGGCAGCGCGGCCCGCACCGAGGCCAGCACCTGCTGTTCCAGCTCAAGGCCCTGGCCGCCGATCCTCTCGCGGACCCGCTTGAGCACATCGGCGGCGGCCGCCTCGCCGCGGCCGTCGTGCTCCCCGGCCGGGAGGGAGTCGATGAGGGCCGTGAGGGTGAGCCGGGCGTCGGCGTGGATGCCGAGGGCGGGGTGGTTGGACTCCAGCTTGCCGAGGTCCGCCTCGATCTGGATCATCCGGCCGCGCGGGGCGAAGGTGTGGTAGTTGCTGGAGAGTTCGCCGAGCCCGGAGCCGACCACCAGCACGACGTCTGCGTCCTCCAGGAGGTCGGTGGTGTGCCGGTCCTCGAGCCAGGACTGCAACGAGAGCGGATGTTCCCACGGGAAGGCGCCCTTGGCGCCGAAGGTGCTGGCCACCGGCGCACCCAACTTCTCTGCCAGGCACAGCAGTTCACGGTCGGCACCGGCCCGGACAACACCGCCGCCGGCGAGGATCACCGGGCGCTCGGCAACGGCGAGCAGCCTGGCTGCCTCGGCGACGAGTTCAGTACGGGGGGCGAGCGGGCGCGGTTCGGCGCGCAGCCCGGTGACCCGGGGGACGGTGGTGGGGGCGAGCAGGATGTCCTGCGGGATCTCGACCCAGACAGGCCCGTACGGCACGGTGAGCGCCGACTGCCAGGCGGCGGCGAGCGCGGAGGGAATCTGGGAGGCGGTGCGAGCGGTGTGCACGGACTTCACGATGTCGCGGAAACTGGCCTGCTGGTCGGCGAGTTCGTGCAGATAGCCGCGACGGCGGCCGCCGAGTCCGGCGGAGGGGATCTGGCTGGAGACGGCGAGCACGGGGGCGGAGGCGGCGGCCGCCTCCTGGAGGGCGGCGAGTGAGGTGAGCGCGCCGGGCCCGGTGGAGAGGAACAGCGGGGCTGCGGTGTCCGCGATGCGGGCGTAGCCGTCGGCGGCGAAGCCGGCATTGTTCTCCACCCGCAGCCCGACGTAGCGCAGCGGGGAGCGGCGCAGGGCGTCGAAAAGGCCGAGTGCGTGCTGACCGGGGAGGCCGAAAACGGTCTCGGCACCGAGGTTGGTGAGGGACTCGACGACGAGGTCGCCGCCGTTGCGGGTGTGGCTCACGTGCTGTCCTTGTCGCGGGTCGCGGCGGTGTGCCGGGACATGATGATGGTGGGTTCGTCGGCGGTGTGAGAGGCGGCGACGGCGGTGATTGCGGCGTGGTCGTACGCCGATGCGACCTCGACGAGATCGGCCGGGGCGGGGGTGCGGGACACCGGCCCGCGCGGGGGCGATCCGGCGGGGAGGCCGGAGCCGGACGGGGTCAGGCCGCCGCGGTCGCCTGCTCCGCCTCGACCGGGGCGCGGCCTGCGAGGCGGTCGCGCCAGTTCTCCAGGATCCGGTCGTGCGTAGGCCGGGTGACCAGGCTCACCACCAGGTAGGCGCAGAGGCTGACGCCGAGGCCGTAGTAGATCGGCTCGTTGGCCAGGGTGCCCTTGATGATCATGAGGACGGTGACGGTGACACCGCCGGCGATCATGGAGGCGAGTGCGCCCTGAACATTGCCGCGCCGCCAGAGCAGACCGCCGAGGATCGGCACAAGGAGGCCGCCGACGAGCAGGTTGTAGGCGACGGTCAGTGCCGCGAGCACGTCGTCCAACAGGCAGGCCAGGCCGATCGAGACCGCTCCCAGGACGATGATCGCCAGCCGGTTGGAGCTCACCTCGTCGTGCCCGGCGGCCTCCGGCTCCTCCCGTCCGAGGCGTGCCCGCAGCCGGGCCCAGATGTCGTTGTGGGCGACGGTGGCGGAGGCGATCAGGGCACCGCTGGCGGTGGACATCATCGCGGACAGCGCGGCGGCCAGCACCAGGCCGCGCGCACCGGTGGGCAGAGCGCTCTTGACGATGGTCGCGAAGGCGCTGTCAGCACCCGGCAGCTCCGGGTACAGCGCCTTGGTGGCCATCCCGATGACGGCGCCGGCGAGGGCGTAGACCAGGCAGTAGGCGCCGGCCACGGTGCCGCCCCAGGAGGCGACCTTGTCGGTACGGGCGGTGAACACGCGCTGCCAGATGTCCTGGCCGATCAGCATTCCGAAGGTGTAGATGAGTACGAAGGTGAGGATCGACTGGCCTCCGATCGAGCCGAACGAGAGGTAGCCGTCGGGCAGCTTGTCGGCCATCGCGCCGAAGCCTCCGGCCTTGACGACGGCGATCGGCAGCAGGAGCAGGAGCACGCCTATCGACTTGACCACGAACTGCACCATGTCGGTCAGTGTGATCGACCACATGCCGCCCAGCGCCGAGTAGCCGACCACGATGGTTCCGCCGATCAGCACGGCCACCCAGCGTGGCACGTCGAAGAGCACATCGAAGACGGTGGCGTACGCGATGGTGGAGGTCACCGCGAGCATCAGGGTGTAGACCCACATCACCACGCCGGAGATGACGCTGGCGGCGTCGCCGTATCGCAGCGAGAGCATCTCGGCGACGGTGTAGACCCGCAGCCTGGCGATCCGGGCCGAGAAGAAGACGCTGAGCGCCAGCAGGCCGAGACCGATCGCGAAGACCATCCAGGCGCCGGAGAGACCGTAGGTGTAGCCGAGCCGGACGCCGCCGATGGTGGAGGCGCCGCCGAGGACGACGGCCGCCATGGTGCCGGTGTACATCAGGGGGCCCAGACGGCGCCCGGCGACCAGGAAGTCACTCTTGGACCGGGCGCGTCTCTTGCCCCACCAGCCGACGCCGATGATGCCCAACAGGTAGCCGATCATCACGACGTAGTCGACGGCCATGTGATTCTCCGATCCGTTCGACCCCACCCGTTGGGGTCGGTGCTGAGGGCGCGGCCTCGCGGATGGCGCGACAGCGGAAGGTGGGGCCCGGGACGTAGGGCGGCGGGCGGGTTGGCACCACCGGACACTCAGGAGTCCGGTGGCGGGCGGGTTGGCACCACCGGACACTCAGGAATCCGGTGGCGGGCGGCGTGTACCGGCTCGCGGTACGAAACTAGGCCGGGTGCACAGACCCGTGGAAGTGTGCGTTTCGCCTCGTTCTCGGTGTTGCACTGGACGTCCCGCACACTGGGGTCCAGGCGGCAGGCACACTCGGACCGGGGAGGCGGCCAGCCCCTTCCCGAGCGAGGAGGGAGAACGATGTCGGAAGCCGAGCAGGAGCCGAGCGGCCGTTCCACGCCTGCGGTGCCGCCATCGCTGTCCGGTCAGGTTCCGCAGATCACCGTGCCACTGAGCGCTGTGCTCGCACACGCCGAGCTGGGGCTGCGGCACGTGGCCGGACCGGTCGAGGACCGGCCGGTCGCGATGGTCCACACCACCGAGTGGGAGGACCCGACCGCGTACCTCCTCGGTGGCGAGCTGCTGCTCACGGCGGGCCGGCACCTGGGAGCCGTCGCACAGGACATCGACGCCTACGTGACGAGGCTGGTGGCGGCCGACGTGGCGGCCCTGGGTTTCGGGGTCGCTCCGGTCTACGACGAGGTGCCCGCCGAGCTCGTCGCTGCGTGCGACCGGCACGGGCTGCGTCTGCTGCGGGTGCCTCCGCAGACTCCGTTCGTGGCCGTCGGTCAGGCCGTGCACCTGGCCATGGCCGAGGTGCGCAGCAGGGACCTTCGGCGCATGTCGCAGGCGCAGGCCGCGCTGGCCTCGGCGGCGGCCCGGCCCGACGCGGTGGAGGCGGTGCTACGGCAGTTGGCGTCCCACCTCGGCGCGTGGGTGGCGCTCCTGGACGGTGAGGGCGAGGAGCTTTTCGGTGCCGGCCTGCGCCCCGCCGAGCCGGCGCCGCAGCGGCTGCGCGATCTCGCTCTCCGTTTGAGCGAGCGTCGGCGACCGACTGCGAAGCACCCGCAGGCGGTCCGTACGCCCGGTTCGGACACTGAGCACCAGGGCGGAAGGCAGCTCTTCGCGCACACCCTGCCGGGCGGTGACACGGGCAGCCCCCTGGTGCTGGGCCTCGCTTCCCCTGCGCAACTGTCCGCCGTGGAACGATCGGTGACCGGTGTGGCCGTGGTGCTGTTGTCGCTCCTGACCGGCCCGCGGCGTGCGCTGGGCGGGGACACGCGCAGTGCGGCGGCGCTGGTTCGGCTGCTGTTCGGCGCGGATGCGGCCGAGGTCGCCGCGCTGCTGCATCCTGCCACCGAGGGGCGGTCGCAACGTTGGGTCGTGGTCCATGGGCGCCGGGCTGCCACGGCTGCCCGGCGGGCGCAGTCGTCCTCGGACGCGGTCCATGTCGCGGCGCTGGGCACGGCGCTGGGCACACCGTTCCTGGAGGTCGACGGGGACTCGCTGCGTGCCGCGGTTCCGCTGGTCAAGGGTGGGTTCGGGGACGGGGAACCGGGCTCGACGGCGGGCGACGCCCCCGCGCGGCTCGGTTGGACGTTGGGTGTCAGCTCGCCGGCGACCACCGCCGAGCTTCCGCTCGCCGCCGCCCGCGCCGAGCGCGCCCTGCGGCGGGCGCTGGGCACCGGGAGCAGGGTGGTGCGCGATCGCGGCGACGAGTTGAGCCTGCACGCGCTGGTCGCGCCGGACGGGGCGCGGGCGCTGGCTCGGGCGCGGTTCGCACCGCTGGCCGACGCCGGCGCACCAGGTGCCGAGGTGCTGCTGGAGACCCTGCGGACCTGGTTGTCCCTGAACTGCAGCTGGGACCGTACGGCGGTCGCGCTCGGCCTGCATCGCAACACGGCGCGTCAGCGCATCATGCGGCTCGGCAGGCTGCTGGACGCCGACCTCCAGGACGCGGATGTGCGCATGGAGCTGTGGTTCGCGCTGCGCTGGCTGCCGGGCCGGGACGAGCCGGGCGGCAGGACGCAGTGAGCTGACGCGACACCGGCGCGGCCTGGCGGGCCGCACTGGCGGGCCGCACTGGCGGCTCGCCGGGCGGTCGACGCCGCGAGTATGCCTGCCAGAAAACAATCGTTGACGCCTATGCAACACGGCCCTATGGTTGCGGCACCCGGCGGCGCTGACCAGCCCGCACGGACCGGTGATCACTCAGGATCCAGGGTCCGCGGCGCCTAGGCCGGGCGAAATCCGCAGTGCGCCCCGGCGGCCGAATACGGCCGCGCGAGGAGCCGCTGTACTGCGGACCCCACCTCGCAACGCGGATTCCCCCTTTGCCGGCGACGGCCGTCATCGCCCGATCCCGCATGCGCGAAGCCCAAGAGAGGCCATGCCAAGATGAACGAGCAGACGACAACACCCATGAACCGTCGGTCATTCCTGCGGGCAGGGGCCGTCACCGCGCTCGGCGCCCCGTTCGCGGGCAGTCTCCTCACCGCCTGCAGCACCAAGTCCTCCAGCAGCGCCAAGGCCAACACGACTGTGACGGTCACGTCCTACGGCGGCTCCTACAACGACCAGCTGACGAAGACCATCCTGACACCGTTCAAGAAGAAGACGGGAATCCTGCCGACACTGCTGGCCAACACCAGCTTGGCCGCGCTCAAGTCGCAGGTCCAGTCCGGTGACGTGCAGTGGGACCTCGTGGAGCTCACCGCCCCCGAGTACGTCCAGGCCGTCGAAGAGGGGCTGCTGGAGAAGTTCGACTACGGCATCATCAGCGACAAGGGCCTGCCTGCCTACGCGAAGGCCGAGTACGGCATCAAGTACCTGAGCTTCCTGTTCGTGATGGCCTGGGATCAGACGCACATCCCCGACGCCTCCGCGCCCACCGACTGGGCGCAGTTCTTCGACCAGGGACGGTTCCGCACCAAGCGGTCCGTGTACGGGCAGCTGTCGGACAGCTCGGTCCTGGAGGCCGCGCGCCTGGCGGAGGGCGTCCCCTTCGACAAGATCTACCCGCTCGACGTGGACGCCGCCCTGCGCTACCTCGCGCAGCACCCCGGCCGCGACCGGCTCATCTACCACACCGCCAACCAGGAACCGATCCAGCAACTCACCTCGGGTGAGGTCGCGCTGTCGACGAGCTTCAACAACCGCATCAGCGCCGCTCGCAAGGACGGCGCGAAGCTGAACTTCTCCTCAAGGAACGGCGTGCTGGCAGGCGACTACTTCGTGGTCCCCAAGGGCGCGCGGAACAAGGAGGCCGCGTTCCGGCTGATGGACTTCATGAGCAACGACGCGGACGCGGGCGCCGACTTCGACACGACGACGAACCTCACGCTGGCAAACACCGCCGCGCTCGCGAAGCTGCCGGCCGATGTCGCAGACAGCCTTCCCACCAGCCCCAAGCTGGCGGACAGCATCCTGGTCCGTGACGACCGCTGGTGGGCCGAGCATCTCAAGAAGACGGAACAGGCGTTCGAGCTGTGGCAGGCGGGTAGCTGACGATGTCTCTCGCCACAGCGGCACCCTCGCGGGCCCCGAGCGCCCAGGCCCGCAGACCCCGTATCCGGGCGGGATGGCTGCTCCTCCTGGCGCCGACAGCCGTGTTCGACGCGGTTCTCTTCCTCACTCCGCTGGGCCGGCTCATCGCCTCCAGCATGCACAGCCAGGCATACCAGCGAGTCCTGAAGGACCCGCTGGTGATCAAGTCCCTGGAGAACACCCTCGAGATCAGCGCGCTGTCCACGCTCGCGACGATCGTCCTCGGATACCTGCTGGCCATCGTGATCTGGCGCCGCGGGCCGCTCGTTCGGGTCGTCCTCTTCGCCCTGGTGCTCCTGCCGTTCTGGACCGGAGTCCTGGTGAAGAACTTCGCGTGGGCGGTCCTCCTGCAGGACAACGGACTGGTGAACGGCGCCCTGCAGGCGCTGGGCCTCGCCGATCACCCGTTGGCGCTCCTGCACAACCGGTTCGCCGTCGTGGTCGGAATGGTGCACTACCTGCTTCCCTACGCCGTGTTCCCGATCTTCGCGGCGCTGACCGCGATCGACAACCGGCTGGAGCTGGCGGCGCGTTCCCTCGGCGCAAGCGAGTCCTCGATCTTCCGCCGGGTCATCCTGCCGCTGACGGTGCCGGGTGTCTCCGCCGCCGGGCTCCTGGTATTCATCATCAGCACCGGCTTCTTCATCACTCCGGTCGTCCTCGGCGGTCCCGGGGACATGATGATCGCCAACGAGATCGACTTCTACGCACGGCAGCTGACCGACTTCGCCGGCGCGTCCGCCCTCGCGCTCCTACTGACCGCCATGGTGAGCGTCCTCGTCGCCGTCTACCAGCGGATCCTTCGCGCGGGAGGCGCACATGACGTCGACTAGACCTCGATTCTCGCCCGCACTGCTGACGGCCGTTCCGGTCTTCGTCTTCCTCGTCGTACCCACGCTGATCGTGGTGCCGATGGCGTTCAACCAGAGCCGGTACATCACCTTCCCGCCCGACCACGTCTCCCTCGACGCGGTCACCGGATTCCTCGCCGATCCGGCCTGGACGTCCGCGGTGGCCGCAAGCCTGCAGGCCGCTGGGATCGCAGTGGCCCTCGCCGTGCTCCTGGGCGGTACCGCCGCTGTGGCGCTGCACGGTCGGAACTTCCGCGGGCGGGCCGCCGTCACCGGGGTGATCCTCGCCCCCATGATCGTCCCAGCCATCGTCCTCGCCCTGGCGTTCTACCAGTTCTTCACCTCCGCCGGAATGGTCGGCACGATCCTTCCCATTGGCCTGGCCCACGCGGTCATCGCCACGCCCTACGCCTTCCTCACCGTCCGCGCCAGTCTGTCCGGGCTCAACCCGGCTCTGGTCCGCTCCGCTCGAAGCCTCGGGGCGGGATGGCCATCGGTCGGCCGCTTCGTCTACCTGCCCGTCATCCGGCCCGGCCTCATCGCAGGAGCGCTCTTCGCCTTCTCCGTCTCCATCGACGAGACCGTGATCGCCCTGTTCCTGCAGTCTCCGGCTGCCACGACGCTCCCCGTCAAGATGTTCACGGACATCCAGTACAACCTGACACCGAAGATCGCGGTCTCCTCCGCCATGCTCGTCACCGTCGCCACACTCGGGCTGCTGGTGCAGGTCCTGTTCACACTCCGCCGCCGTTCCACCACCCAGATGCTGCCGCTGACCACCGCGGCCGCCGACCAGACAGGGTGAGCTCATGACCACCTCAGCCCCACCGCAGCCCGCCGCCCCCGCCGCCGGCCTCGCAGAAGACGGTTCCATCGAACTGCGCGGCGTACGCAGAACGTACGGCGACGTCACAGCAGTCGACGACCTCGATTTGACCGTCCACCCCGGCGAGTTCGTGACCCTCCTGGGACCGAGCGGCTCCGGCAAGACCACCACCATGATGATGGTCGCCGGCTTCGAGGACCTCACGTCCGGCACGGTCCTCATCAACGGCCGACCGGTCGACACCCTCCCGCCCAAGGACCGCAACCTGGGCATCGTGTTCCAGAGTTACGCGCTCTTCCCGCACATGAGCGCCCGCGAGAACGTCGAGTTCCCGCTGCGGATGCGCCGTGTCCGCCCGGCCGAACGCCGCCGCAGGGCCGAGGAGGCGCTCGACCGCGTCGGACTCACGAAGCTCGGCGACCGCCGCCCCCGGGAACTGTCGGGCGGACAACAGCAGCGCGTCGCCCTTGCCCGCGCCCTGGTCTTCAACCCGTCCGCTCTCCTGCTGGACGAGCCGATGGCGGCACTGGACAAACGGCTCCGCGAGCAGATGCAGGAGGAGATCAAGACCATCCAGCGCTCCCTCGGCATCTCAGTCCTGTTCGTCACCCACGATCAGGACGAGGCGATGTCCATGTCCGACCGAATCGTCGTGATGCGCGACGGCAGGATCGTGCAGCAGGGCCCGCCGGAAGACGTGTACACCCACCCCGTGAACGACTGGGTGGCCAACTTCCTCGGCGACACCAACCTCCTCCCCTGCAGCGTGGTGGAACGGAACGGCGACACGGCGGTCGTCGACCTCGGCGCTCTCGGCACAGGCCGGGTACGCGACCTCGGAGCCCTCGGCGATCGGTACGCCGTGTCCATCCGCCCCGAACACCTGGCGTTCCTCCCCGAAGGCCGGCCGGAGAACAGCGCGACGGGCCGCCTCGTGTCCTCCACCAACCTCGGTGCGACCATCCGCCACCGCGTTCACGCAGGAGGGCAGGACCTCCTCTTGCGCGAACTCTCCGCAGGCCGACGTACCTCCCGTGCCGCCGGTGACGACGTGTGTGTCGGCTGGAACCAGGACGAGGCCCAGTTGCTCGTCCTCGACTCCTGACCACCGGACAGCCACCACCTCAGCTCATCAGCACCCTCGTGGCGGGCCCCGACCACCAAAAGCTGGGTCAGGGCACCGCCACGGCGCCACCACACCCCGGACCCGACGGAGATCCCGCGGCCGGCGGCCCAGCCGGGACGCAGCGCCCGGCCGGAATTCACGCGGCCGCAACACCCGTTCCCACCATGCGGACAAACACCATGGTGACCTGGACAGACGGGGCGTTCGCTGCCACTCTCCCGCCATGCATCCTGCCCCCCGCGCCCCGCGCCGCGCGGTAGCCGCCGCCCTGGTCCTGCTCGCCACCGCCGTCGGCTGTGCTCCGCAACCCGAGGACAAGGCGTCGGCCGCCCCGTCCGGAACGGCCGCGAAGAGCTGCGACCGGGGCGGGTTGACCACCAGGACGCCCGGCAAGCTGACGATCGCGACCGACGAGCCGGCGTACGAGCCGTGGTTCAAGGACGACAAGCCCGCCAACGGCAAGGGATTCGAGTCGGCGGTCGCATACGCCGTGGCGAAGCGGCTGGGGTACGGCGAGAGCGCGGTCGTGTGGCAGCGCGTGCCGTTCAACAAGGCGTTCGCCCCCGGCGTGAAGACCTTCGACTTCGACATCAACCAGGTGTCGGTCAGCGCCGAGCGCAGGAAGGCCGTGGACTTCTCCTCCGGCTACTACGACGTGCGCCAGGCCGTCATCGCGCTCAAGGGCGGCAAGGCCGCCAAGGCGACGAGCATTGCGGACCTGCGGGACCTCAAGCTCGGCGCGCAGGTGGGCACGACGAGCCTCGACTACATCAACGACGTGGTGAAGCCGAAGCGGGAGGCCGCCGTCTACGCCAAGAACGACCAGGCCAAGTCGGCCCTGAAGAACGGCCAGGTGGACGCCGTCGTCACCGACCTGCCGACCGCGTTCTACATCACCGCGGCCGAGGTGACGGACGCGAGGATCGTCGGCCAGTTCGAGAACCGGGGCGGCACGCCCGAGCAGTTCGGGCTCGTGCTGGACAAGGGCAGTTCGCTGACCTCGTGCGTGACCGGAGCCGTCGACACCCTGCGCAAGGACGGCACCCTGGCGAGGTTCGAGAAGCGGTGGCTCTCCGACGCCGTCGACGCACCGGTGCTCAAGTGACGGTCACCGAGGGCGAGTCGGCTCCGGAGGGAGCGGACGACAGGCGCGACCCGGCGAGCGGCGCCGGCGAGGACGCCGCCGACCACGGTTACGTACCCTCCGAGCGGCGCCTGGAGCGCGAACGTCACCGACGCGCGCGTGCCCGCCGCGCCACGGCCGTCGCGTCACTGTCCACCCTGGCCACCGCCGCCGTGCTCTACCTGGTCGTCGTCCACGCGCCGGGCTGGCCGCGCACCAGGGAGACGTTCTTCAGCGCCCGGTACGCGCGCGAGGCGCTGCCCAAGGTCCTCGAAGGGCTGTGGCTGAACGTCCGCCTGCTCCTGGTCTGCGGCGCCGCCGTCCTGGTCCTGGGGATGCTGATCGCCGTCGCGCGGACGCTGCGCGGGCCGGTGTTCTTCCCGCTGCGGGTGCTGGCGGCGGCGTACACCGACTTCTTCCGCGGACTGCCGCTGATCATCAACCTGATGATCGTGGTCCTGGGCGTACCCGCGCTGCGCCTGCAGGGCGTCACGGTCGATCCGGTTCTGCTGGGCGGTACGGCGCTGACGCTGACGTACTCGGCCTACGTTGCGGAGGTGTTCCGGGCCGGCATCGAGTCCGTCCACCCCTCCCAGCGGGCGGCGGCACGATCACTGGGGCTGTCCAACCGGCAGGCCCTGCGCCACGTCGTGCTGCCGCAGGCGGTACGCCGCCAGGTGCCGCCGCTGCTGAACGACCTGGTGTCGCTGCAGAAGGACACCGGTCTGGTGTCGATCGGCGGCGCGGTGGACGCCGTACGGGCGGCCGACATCATCGTGGGCCGCAGTCTCAACTACACGCCGTACATCGTCGCGGGACTGGTGTTCGTGGCGCTGACCATCCCGATGACCCGCTTCACGGACTGGGTGACCGCCCGGATGGACCGGCGGCGGGCCCAGGGAGGATCCCTATGAGCGACGCGCCCGTCCTTCGCCTGGAATCGGTCCGCAAGACCTTCGGCGGCTCCGTCGTGCTGCGGGACGTCGATCTGTCGGTCGCCCCGCACACGGTGACCGCGCTGATCGGTGCCTCCGGCTCGGGCAAGTCCACGCTGTTGCGCTGCGCCAACCTTCTGGAGGAGATCGACGACGGCGCGATCTGGCTGGACGGCGAAGAGATCACCGATCCCCGCGTCGACCAGGACGCGGTACGGCGCCGGATCGGCGTGGTCTTCCAGGCGTACAACCTCTTCCCGCACATGACCGTGCTCGACAACATCACGCTCGCCCCGCGCCGGGTGCACGGCGTCTCGCGCGCGGACGCCGAGGAGCGGGCCCGGGAACTGCTGGAGCGGCTCGGCCTGGCCGGCAAGGCGGACGCCTATCCGGACCGGCTCAGCGGCGGCCAGCAGCAGCGTGTGGCGATCGTCCGGGCTCTTGCCGTACGACCGCGGCTGTTGCTGCTGGACGAGATCACGGCCGCGCTCGACCCCGAACTGGTGGGCGAGGTGCTGGAGATGGTCCGGGGCCTGAAGGACGAGGGCATGACCATGGTGCTGGCGACGCACGAGATGGGGTTCGCCCGGGACGTCGCCGACCAGGTCTGCTTTCTGGACGGTGGCGTGGTGCTGGAGCGTGGCACCGCGGAGCAGGTCTTCGGCGACCCGCGGCAGGAGCGCACACGGCGCTTCCTGCGGCGCGTCGTGGAGGCCGGCCGCCTGTAGGGGCCGGGGCTACGCGTCGGCCTGCGCCGCGCCCACCAGCGCGGCGACCCGCTCCACCCCGAACACGTAGCCCTGCACTCCGCAGCCCGCGATCACGCCGTCGGCGCGCAGCGAGACGTAGGAGTGGTGCCGGAACGACTCGCGCTGGTGGATGTTGGAGATGTGCACCTCCAGCACCGGCATTCCCTCACAGGTGTTGAGTGCGTCCAGAATCGCGACCGACGTGTGCGAGTAGGCGGCCGGGTTGATGACGATGCCGCAGTGGCCCAGGCGCGCCTCGTGGATCCAGTCGACCAGTTCGCCCTCGTGGTTGGACTGCCGGAAGTCCACCGTGCCGCCGTGCGCGGCCGCCGCCTTGGCGCACATCGCCTCCACGTCGGCCAGCGTGTCCTTGCCGTAGATCTCGGGCTGGCGCCGGCCGAGCAGGTTGAGGTTGGGCCCGTTGAGGATCATGATCGGGGCGTTGGCCAGGGTGCGGGGCACGGTTCCTCCGGTCCGTTCGGGGCGGTGCGTCACGACCGCTGCTCGTCCCCGGTCTATCACGCCGGCCGGAGCGGGCCGCGGGCCGCGCGCGCCGCCCCGCTGGCGCACGCTCCGCAGAAGTCGATCACCACCGCACGCCCCCGTAACCGGCGATCACTCCGGGTAGTTGACCCGGCATGCACGATGTACGCGCAGTGAGCGCACCGTCCATGCCGCGGCTCGCAGCCGCCTCCCTGGCCGGGACCGCGATCGAGTTCTACGACTTCTTCGTCTACGGGACGGCGGCCGCCCTGGTCCTCGGGCCGCTGTTCTTCCCGACGTTCTCCCCGCTCGCGGGGACGCTGGCGGCGTTCGCGACGTTCGGGGTGGGTTTCGTGGCCCGGCCGCTGGGTGCGGCTGTGTTCGGGCACCTCGGCGACCGGCGCGGACGGCGGCCGGTGCTCGTGATCTCGCTGCTGCTGACCGGTGCCTCGACGGTCGCGGTCGGCTGCCTGCCGCCGTACGGCACGATCGGCGTCGCGGCGCCCGTGCTGCTGCTCGTCCTGCGGTTCCTGCAGGGCCTGGGGCTCGGCGGGGAATGGGGCGGGGCCGTGCTGCTGACGGCCGAGCACGCCCCTCCGGGACGGCGTGCCCTGTGGTCGTGTTTCCCGCAGGTGGGGCCCGCGGTCGGCTTCGTGCTCGCCAACGGGGTGATGCTCGCGCTGTCGGCGGCGCTGTCGGAGGCGGAGTTCGCGCGCTGGGGGTGGCGCGTGCCCTTCTGGGCAGCCGGAGCGCTGGCCCTGACCGGGTTGTGGCTGCGCTCTTCGCTCACCGAGAGTCCCCGGTTCCTGGAGATCGACGACCACGTGCGCGTGCCTCTCGTCGAAGTCGTGCGGCACCACGGGCGGCTGGTCCTGCTGACCGGCGGGGCGCTGGCCGCCGGGTACGCGGTGTTCTACACGGTGACCACCTGGTCGCTGGCGTACGCCACCGAGCGGCTCGGAGTGAGCCGGACGGTGATGCTGACCTGCGTCATGGCCGCGGTGGTGGTGAAGGCGGCGCTCATTCCCCTCATGGCCGTGCTCGGCGACCGCTACGGGCGCCGGCCGATGTGTCTGGCGGGATGTGCCGCCTGCGCCCTGTGGATGTTCCCCATGGTCGCGCTGCTCGCCACCGGCGAGCCGCTGCTGATGTTCCTCGGGATCCTGGGTGCGCTGCTCGCCTTCGCCACCATGTTCTCGGTGATCGCCGCCTACTTGCCGGAGCTGTACGAGGCGCGGGTGCGCTGCACGGGTGCGGCGGTCGGCTACAACCTCGGCGGAGTCTTCGGCGGTGCCCTCACTCCGATCGTCGCCACGGCACTCGCGGAACAGGGCGGGCGCGTCCCGTGGGGTGTCGCCGGCTATCTGACGGGCGTCGCTCTGCTCAGTCTGGGTTGCTTCGCGCTCCTGCCGGAGACGCGGCCGGTCCCCCTGCCGTCGGTGGAGCCCGCCACGGGGTGACCGGCGACGGCATCGTCCGTGGCGTCCGGCCGGGCGGTTCCGGCACCGGAACGACGGGCCAGGTGGTGACCGGCTGGGGTCGCCCGCCACGGATCGCCGGGTGGGCGGTTGCGGGTTACGGGTTGATGGCCAGTTCCAGGTAGGCCGCGAACAGCACCAGGTGGACACCGCCCTGCAGGGGGGTGGCCCGGCCCGGCACGACCGTCAGGGAGCTGACGACGACGGTGAGCGCCAGCAGCAGCATGTGGGTCGAGCCCAGGCCGAGGACGAGCGGCCCCGCCAGCCAGACGGAGGCGAGGGCCACGGCCGGGACGGTCAGCCCGATGCTGGCCATCGCCGAGCCGAGCGCGAGGTTGAGGCTGGTCTGCACCCGGTCGCGGCGGGCCGAGCGCAGCGCGGCGATCGTCTCGGGAAGCAGGACGAGCAGGGCGATGACCACGCCGACGACGGCCTGGTTCAGGCCCGCCGCCTTCACGCCGGACTCGATGGTGGGCGACACGCTCTTCGCCAGGCCGACCACGCCGATGAGGGCCAGCCCGAGCAGGCCGAGGCTGATCCGGGCGGTGCGCGCGGACGGGGGCTGGGCGTGCTCGTCGGCGGTGATGACGTCGCCCTGCCGGGTGATCGGCAGGAAGTAGTCCCGGTGGCGCACGGTCTGGGTGGCCACGAACAGGCCGTAGAGGATCAGTGAGGACACCGCCGCGAACGTCAACTGGACGGTGGAGAACTCGGGTCCGGGCTTGCTGGTGGTGAAGGTCGGCAGCACGAGGCTGAGCGTGGCCAGCGTCGCCACGGTGGCCAGGGCGGCGCCGGTGCCTTCCGGGTTGAAGACCGCGGTGCCGTGCCGCAGTGAGGCGACGAGCAGACAGAGTCCGACGATGCCGTTGCAGGTGATCATCACGGCGGCGAAGACGGTGTCCCGGGCGAGCGTGGAACTCTTGTCCCCGCCGTCGGCCATGAGGGTCACGATCAGAGCCACCTCGATGATCGTGACGGCGATGGCCAGCACCAGGGAGCCGAAGGGCTCACCGACCCGGTGGGCCACCACCTCGGCGTGGTGCACGGCCGCGAGAACGGAACCGGCGAGCACCAGCGTCACCAGGGCGACGACCGCGCCCGGCAGGTCCCGGCCCCAGGTGAAGGCCAGCAGGACCACCGCGAGCACCGGCACGAGCGTCGTCCATCGCCGGGTGAGCGACCGCAGCCGAGTGATCATGCCGCGATGGTCGCAGAGACGTACGGGGTTCGCATTCCGTTCTTTTCGGATACCACTTCATCCTTCCGGCGCGGAACCCGGCGGTCCGGGTCCCGCCTCCTGGGCGTCCGGCACGGTCAGGCGTCGATGCTGTTCTTCGGGGTGGCCCCGTCGCCGCCCGCCGCCTCGGCGGCCGCCTGCTTCCTGGTGGCCGCCAGGCTGGTGATCGTGGTGACGATCAGGACGGCGCAGATCACTCCGAGCGAGACCGGGATGCTGATCTCGGGGACGTGGACGCCGGACTCGTGGAGCGCGTGCAGCACCAGCTTGACGCCGATGAAGCCGAGGATGATCGACAGGCCGTACGAGAGGTGGACCAGCTTCTCCAGCAGGCCACCGATGAGGAAGTACAGCTGACGCAGCCCCATCAGGGCGAAGGCGTTGGCGGTGAAGACGATGTACGGGTCCTGGGTCAGGCCGAAGATCGCGGGGATGGAGTCCAGGGCGAAGAGTACGTCCGTGGTGCCGATGGCGAGCATCACGACCAGCATCGGGGTCATGACCCGCTTGCCGTTCTGCTCGATCCACAGCTTGGTGCCGTGGTACCGGTCGGCCACGCCGAACTTGCGCTCGGCGGCCTTCAGCAGCTTGTTCTCCTCGTACTCCTCGTCCTCGTGGTCGGCGCGGGCCTCCTGGACGAGTTTCCAGGCGGTCCAGATCAGAAAGGCGCCGAAGAGGAAGAACACCCAGGAGAAGCTGGCGATGATCGCGGCTCCCGCGGCGATGAAGACCGCTCGCAGGACCAGGGCTATGAGCACGCCGACGAGCAGTACACGCTGCTGGTACTGCGTGGGTACCGCGAACTTCGCCATGATCAGGACGAAGACGAACAGGTTGTCGACGCTCAGCGACTTCTCGGTGATGAAGCCGGCGAAGAACTCACCGGCCGGCTGCCCACCTCCGAAGACGAGGAGCCCGAGCCCGAAGAGTCCGGCCAGGGCGATCCAGACGACGGTCCAGATTCCCGCTTCCTTGATCGACACGTCATGGGGCTTGCGCCCGATGAAGAAGTCGACGGCGATCAGGGCCGCGAGACCCACGATGGTCAGGACCCACAGGCCCATGGTGACTTCCACTGCTCCTCCGGCATTCGTCACGGCAAACACTTTCAGCGTCGTCGCTGCCGGAGGTCTCTTCCACCCGCTCGGGGCCGGCGCCCCGGAACCGGAAACGGTCCGTACTGACGGGTGCGCCGCAATCAGGGAGTACTCCCCTCCGCACGGAAAACAGTACCCCAATCACCAAGGATTGGTAAAGAGATGAGTAAAGGAACGACCAAATAGCCTGCTTGGCGGCCCTTTACCTGTGCTTGGTCTGTGCTCTCGCCACTTCGGCGAGCACCTGCCGGACGATGTGGCTGCCGGCCGGCACGAGCGAGGGCTCGTATGTCCAGGCATGGCCGACCCAGGGATCGGCCATATGGTCGTCGGACACGGGGGTGAGTCGCATCAGCGAACGCCACAGCGGGTCGAGCAAGGGGCCGTAGGCGGCCGCGTCGTCACGGTCGGCGATCATCAGCAGGTGCACGCCGACCGCCGGGCCCTCGTCGGCGAGGTAACGCAGGCGGGTCACCGCCCGCTCGTCGAATCCGTGCGGGAAGTCGTTGACGATCAGGAGCCGTCGCACGGTGTCGACGTCGGCCGGCAGCGATCCCGCCACGCCGGCACGCACCGCCATCTGCACCAGATCGACGCGTCGGGTGAGCCTCTCCAGCACCTCCGTGACTCCTGCCGCGCCCCTCGCCGGCGGAGCGGCGAGCACTCCGGCTCCCGTCAGCGGCTGAAGCGCCGCGGCCCCGGCGCCGGCCGGGTCGACGACGTGCACGGCGAACTCCCCCGCCGGATGCACGGCGAGCAGCCGGGCGGCGAGTGCGACGGCCGCTTCCCCGGCCAGCTGGCGCAGCTCGACCGGGTCCGTGAAGGAGTCGTCGAGCGCTGCCGTCGGACCGCTGTCGATCCACAGGCCCCGCTCCAGCGGCAGCCTGACGAGCATCGGGATGCGCAGCGGCGCGCTTTCGGGGAGGTGCAGTTCCCCGAGGCGCAAGGCGATCGGCGGCTCGGCGGGCAGGCGGTAGCCGTGCCAGACGGGGCTGTCCCAGCCCGCGTACGCGGGCGGGAGCGCGGGCTCGACCACCTCCGACTCGGCGGTGAGCTGGGCCAGGTCGCGGTCGAAGGCCACGCGTGCCTGGTCGGCCAACTGGGTCCGGCGGGCGTAGGCGGCCTCCCGCGCCGCATCCCCCGAGGTGCCGAGCCGGCCTCGCGGGTCGGCGAGGGCCTGGTCGACCTCCTTCTCCAGGCGGGAGTCGGCGAAGTCGACGGCGCTGCGGTAGGCGGCCGTGCTCCGGGCCAGGTCCTCGAACATGCCCCACACCTGGTTGTACAGCCGTTCCTCCATCGACCAGCCCACCGCGTCGCCCGCGACGGGCTGGGCGGGCCGCCCCTCGGTCGCCGGAACCGCCGGGGGCGGTGGCGTGGGCGGTGCGCTGTGGCGGCGGGGGTGGGTGTAGTCGATCGGGCCGCCCGGGCTCTGCGCCCAGGGTTCGGCGCCGGAGGCCCGGACCTCGTACGGAGTGCCGCCGTCGCGGGACGGGGGCCGCGCATCGTAGGAGGGCTGCGCATCGCAGGGAGGCTGTGCGTCGTACGGGGGCTGCGGATCGTACGAGGGCTGCGCATCGCAGGGAGGCTGCGCGTCGTACGGGGGCACCGGATCGGCCGTTCCCGGCACGGAGAGGTCCTGGGGTGCCGAGGCGTCCTGCGGGGCGGCCGTCGGGGACGGTGCCGGGATGGCGCGGGCCGGGCCGTGGGCCGCCGCCTGCTGGACGGTGGCGGCGAGCGACACGGCCTCGCGCAGCCCCCGATCGGTGAAGAAATCCGGGAGGCCGCCCGCGTAGCCCTGGCCCATCGCACGGACCTTCCAGGCGCCCTGCCGGCGGTAGAGCTCCAGGGCGATCACTGCGGTCTCGGCGTCCAGGCCGGTGAGGGTGTAGCAGGCCAGCTGGGTGCCGTCGGGGCCCTCCACCGTGGTGTGCGGGGCGGGCGCGCCGCCGAACCGGGGTGGTCCGGCGGTCCCGGTGGGCAGGGCGAGGAACACGTCGACGCGGTGCACGGCCTCGGGAAGGGCCGCCAGGTCGACGGCTAGGCGGTGTTCGGCCGTCGACCGCCCGGACACCTCGACACCGGGCAGTGCGGGGCCTCCGGGATGGGCCACCCACTGGGGGCCGGGCACGGTGCCGTTCTCGTCGCCGAGTGCGGCACCGGCCAGGACCGGCACTCCGGCCGAGATCCGGATCGTGAGCCGGACCTGGGACAGCGGGTGGTTCTGACCCCGCACAAGTTCGGCCGTCATCGCCGTCGCCCCCCGTGTCGTGTCGTCGTGCGCCCGCCCTCGGGGGGCGGGCGGTGCGGCTCCCGTCCTACAGGTGCGGGAGGATCGACGGCATCAGGTCCTGGAAGGTGCGGCCGTTGGCCGGGGTTCCCAGGGCGGTCATCGTCCAGCTGGAGCCCGCCCGGTGCACCTTGGCCATGATCTGGGCGGTGTACTGGCCGCCGCCGGCCAGTGTGTAGCGGGCCAGTTCCTGGCCGTTGGTCTCGTCCACGAGGCGGCAGAACGCGTTCTCCACCTCCTGGAAGGTCTGTCCCGTGAAGGAGTTCACGGTGAAGACGATCTGGTCGATGTGCACCGGGACACGCTGCAGGTCCACCAGGATCGCCTCGTCGTCGCCGCCCTGCCCGACGCCGCCCACCAGGTTGTCGCCGGTGTGACGCACGGAACCGTCGTCGCTCACCAGGTGACGGAAGAAGACCACGTCGACCGGCTGCTTCTCGGCGAAGAGGACGGCCGAGGCGTCCAGGTCGATCTCGCGCGTGCGGGAGCCGAACAGGCCGCGCCGCTTCGCCGCCTGCCAGCCGAGTCCCATGCGGACCGCGGTCAGGCTGGCCCCGTCGTTCTTCTCCAGACTGATGGCCTGACCCTTGGTCAAGTTGACGGACACGGCTGGTTCCCCTCTCGACGTCCCCTGTTGCCGCGCACTGCGCGGTTGTCCAGAACCCTACGCAGGGGCACCGACAGTGCCGAACCCCGGCCCGCGCTTTGTGTCGGTGTTGCAACACTTCGCGCAGAGACCGGGATCCGGCAGGGTGGAGGCGGGTTCAGGCAATTCCCGCCTCGCGCATCTGGCGCAGTTCCTTCTTCATCTCGGAGACCTCGTCGCGCAGCCGGGCGGCGATCTCGAACTGCAGCTCCGCGGCGGCGGCACGCATACGCTCGGTCATCTCCTCGATCTGCTCGGCGAGTTCGGCCGCCGGGCGGTCCGTGGGCACCCTCTTTCCCTTCGCGCCCTTGGCCCCCTTGCCGGCCTTCGCACCCTTGGCAGCCTTGTCGCCGAGCGACGGAACGGGTGCCTTGGCGCCCTTGCCGTCCTTCGACTGGCGATAGCCGGAGCCGAGGAGCTGTTCGGTGTCGACCTCCTCGCGGGCGATCTGCGCGACGATGTCGTTGATCTTCTTACGCAGCGGCTGCGGGTCGATGCCGTTGGCCGTGTTGTAGGCGATCTGCTTCTCCCGGCGGCGGTTGGTCTCGTCGATGGCCTTCTCCATCGCGGGAGTGATCTTGTCGGCGTACATGTGGACCTGACCGGAGACGTTGCGCGCGGCGCGGCCGATCGTCTGGATCAGCGAGGTCCCCGACCGCAGGAAACCTTCCTTGTCCGCGTCCAGGATCGCCACCAGGGACACCTCGGGCAGGTCGAGCCCCTCACGCAGGAGGTTGATGCCGACCAGGACGTCGTACTCGCCGGCGCGCAGCTCACGCAGCAGTTCGACGCGGCGCAGGGTGTCGACGTCGCTGTGCAGGTAGCGCACCTGGATGCCGAGCTCCAGGAAGTAGTCGGTGAGGTCCTCGGCCATCTTCTTGGTCAGCGTGGTGACCAGGACGCGCTCGTCCTTCTCGGTGCGCTTGCGGATCTCGTGCACCAGGTCGTCGATCTGCCCCTCGGTGGGCTTGACCACGACCTCCGGGTCGATCAGGCCGGTCGGGCGGATGATCTGCTCCACGAAGCCGTCGGACCGGGAGAGCTCGTAGGCGCCCGGGGTGGCCGAGAGGTAGACGGTCTGCCCGATGCGCTTCTGGAACTCCTCCCACTTCAGCGGCCGGTTGTCCAGGGCGGACGGCAGGCGGAAGCCGTGGTCGACGAGGGTGCGCTTGCGGGAGGCGTCGCCCTCGTACATGGCGCCGATCTGCGGGACGGTGACGTGCGACTCGTCGATGACGAGGAGGAAGTCGTCCGGGAAGTAGTCCAGCAGGGTGTTGGGCGGGGAGCCGGGCAGGCGACCGTCGAAGTGCATCGAGTAGTTCTCCACGCCGGAGCAGCTGCCGATCTGGCGGAGCATCTCGATGTCGTACGTGGTGCGCATCCGCAGGCGCTGGGCCTCCAGGAGCTTGCCCTGCTTCTCCAGCTCGGTCAGCCGCTCCACCAGCTCCTTCTCGATGTCGTTGACGGCACGCTCCATGCGCTCGGGGCCGGCGACGTAGTGCGAGGCGGGGAAGACGTACAGGTGCTCGTCGTCGCTGATGATCTCGCCGGTGAGCGGGTGCAGTGTGGAGAGCGACTCGATCTCGTCGCCGAACATCTGGATGCGGACGGCCAGCTCCTCGTAGACCGGGAAGATCTCGATGGTGTCGCCGCGGACCCGGAAGGTGCCCCGGGTGAACGCCATGTCGTTGCGCGTGTACTGGATGTCCACGAAGCGGCGCAGCAGCTCGTCCCGGTCGATCTCGTCGCCGACCCGGAGGGGGACCATGCGGTCCACGTACTCCTGCGGGGTGCCGAGGCCGTAGATGCAGGACACCGAGGCGACCACCACGACGTCGCGGCGGGTGAGCAGCGAGTTCGTCGCCGAGTGGCGCAGGCGCTCGACCTCCTCGTTGATCGAGGAGTCCTTCTCGATGTAGGTGTCCGACTGCGGGACGTAGGCCTCGGGCTGGTAGTAGTCGTAGTACGAGACGAAGTACTCGACCGCGTTGTTCGGCAGGAGCTCGCGGAACTCGTTGGCCAGCTGGGCGGCCAGCGTCTTGTTCGGCGCCATCACGAGCGTGGGGCGCTGAAGCTTTTCGATCATCCAGGCCGTGGTGGCGGACTTGCCGGTGCCGGTCGCGCCGAGCAGGACGACGTCCTTCTCGCCGGCTTCGACGCGCCTGGCCAGGTCGGCGATGGCCGCCGGCTGGTCGCCGCTGGGCTGGTAGGAGCTGACGACCTCGAAGGGCGCCACCGTACGTTCGATGTGGGAAACGGGCCGCATGGCATCAACCGTACGACCCTCCACTGACAACCAGCCGGGATCAGCGGTTCTGCGGGGTGCGGGAGCGGTGGTGAGCGGTCTGGCTGACCGGGACGAGGCCCTGGTCGCGGACGGGACGGCGGTCCGGGTGGGAGGCGACGGCGGCGGCCGGGACACCGGGCTTGTGCTCGACCGGCGCGAGGTCCGGACGGCCCGCGACCATCAGCGGATCGAAGATCACGACGGCGCCCGCGAGGAGCAGGAAGGCGAGCGGGCCGATCAGCATCGGCACGAGCACGGACGCCTGCGGGCCGCTCCCGGCCGCGTGGGGGGTGCCGTCGAGCTGGACGCTGAGCGCGAGCATGCCGGTGTAGTGCATGCCGCTGACCGCGAGTGCCATGACGAGGCTCGCGCCCACGCTCCACAGGACGCCCCGGACGCGTCCCGCGGCCCACAGGGCGGCGGTGGCCGCCACGACCGCTATGACGACGGATGCGGCGACGGTGAGGGTGTCGTAGGTGAACCGGCCGTGGAAACGCATCCCGGCCATGCCGAGGTAGTGCATCGAGGCGACGCCCAGCCCGGTGATCGTGCCGCCGGTGAACAGGGCGGTGCCGGTGGCCCCCCGGTAGCCGACTATGAAGATCCCCACGCCGACCATGACGATGGCGACGGCGAGGCTCGCGTACGTGATCGGCTGGTCGTAGTGGATCGACGTCTCCTCGATGGTGAAGCCCATCATCGCGACGAAGTGCATCGTCCATATGCCGGAGCCGATCGCGGCGGTGCCGAGGGCCAGCCAGGCAGGTCGCCGGGGGTGCGTGGCCAGCAGGGAGCGGCTGGTGCAGCGCAGGCCGAGGGCGCTGCCGACGCAGGCCATGAGGTAGGCCACCACCGGGGTGACGGCCCCGTAGCTGAATCCGTCGACCGTGCCTTGCATGCGCGGCTGCCCTTCCGCCCTCTTGCGTCCCGGAATACCTGCTGAATGCCCCGTCCCAGGACCGCGCGGGCGGTCAGGGTTGTGGCAGAGAGTATGACCCCCACCGGAATGGTCGAACGATTTTCCGGCAAAGAAACACGCCCTTGCCCCACTTGTGCGGCACCGGTGAGCGGATTCGGACATCTGCCTGCACTGTGTGTTCCTCGTGCACCCGGCGCGTCGGTGACGTACTGCTGTCACTCTGTTGCTGTCGGTGTTCGCTCGACGCGAGGAGTCTGCATGCACACGCGCGTGGTCGTCGCCACGGCCGCCGCGGTCCTGGGGACCGCGGCGCCCCTGCTGAGCCCTGCCTCCGGCGCCGGGGCCGGCGAGGCGGGCGACGTCGGCCGGCCCACGGTGATCGCCCACCGGGGAGCCTCCGGCTACGCCCCCGAGAACACGCTCGCCTCGATCGACAAGGCGGCCCAGCTGGGTCTGACCTGGGTCGAGAACGACGTCCAGCGCACCAGGGACGGGGAACTGGTCGTCATCCACGACGACAGCCTGCAGCGCACGACGAACGTGAAGGCCCTCTTCCCCGGCCGGGCGCCGTGGAAGGTGAAGGACTTCACCGCCGCCGAGATTGCCCGGCTGGACGCGGGCAGCTGGTACTCCCCCGCCTACGCGGGCACGCGCGTGCCGACACTGACGCAGTACATGCGCCGGGTCGACCACAATCGCGAAAAGCTCCTGCTGGAGATCAAGAACCCGGAGCTGTACCCGGGCATCGAGCAGCAGACCCTGAAGCTGCTCGGCAACGAGGGCTGGCTGGATCGCGGCCACCTCGGCCGGCTCGTCGTGCAGAGCTTCAGCGCCGACAGCGTGCGGAAGGTCCACGACCTGAAGCCCGCGGTGACCACCGCCTACCTCGGCAAGCCCACCGTCGCGCAACTGCATCGCTACGCCCGGTCCGTCGACCTGATCAACCCCTCGTACGACTCGCTGTCCCGGGAGTACGTCGCGTCGGTGCACGCCTTGGCGGGACCGCACGGCAGGCCGCTCGGCGTGTTCACATGGACGGTGAACGACGCGACCACCGCCCGCAGGGTGGCCGGTTACGGCGTCGACGGCATCATCAGCAACAAGCCCGACGTGGTGCGGTCGGCGCTGGGCTCGGGCTGAGCCGGACCGTCGTTGTCAGTGGCGGGTCGTACGGTGGGCGCATGGACAGCTCCGGGCAGGGTGAGCAGCGGGTCGTCTGGGCCGTGATCGACAGTGACATCGGCCCTCTGATGCTGGCGGCGACCGCCGACGGCCTGGTCAACGTCGTCTTCCACGCCACGGACGCCGTGCGCGACCGGGCGCTGGAGCGGCTGGCGGCCCGGCTGGGCGGCGAGCCCGTGCGGGACCCGGACGCGCCCCTGCTGGCCGAGGCGGCGGACCAGCTGCGGGCGTACTTCGCCGGCGAGCGGCACGACTTCGACCTGCGGCTGGACTGGTCGCTGATCTCCGGGTTCAACCGGCAGGTGCTGCGCGAGCTGGCGTCGGGAGTGCCGTACGGCAGCGTCGTGGGGTACGGCGATCTGGCCGGGCGGGTCGGGCAGCCCGGTGGTGCGCAGGCGGTGGGCGCGGCGATGGGCGCCAATCCGCTGCCGCTGGTCGTGCCCTGCCACCGGGTGGTGGAGCGAGACGGCGGTATAGGCGGGTTCGGCGGCGGACTGGAGACCAAGCGGAAGCTGCTCGCGCTGGAGGGTGTGCTGCCCGAGCCCCTGTTCTGACCCGGGCCGGGCGGGTTACTCGTCGTAGTGCCGGGCCTCGAAGACATTGCCGTCGGGGTCCTGGAAGTAGAAGCTGCGCCTGGCCTCGCCGCGGGCGCCGAACGAGTCGTGGCCGATGTCGGTCACCGGGACGCCGTGTTCCTGAAGGCGGGCACGCAGTGCGTCGAAGGCGCTGGACGGCAGCGACAGGCAGACATGGTTGACGGGGTGGCCAGCGCTGCCGGCCGAACCCGGCAGCATCCCCATGAGTTTCGCGGCGGTGTGCGGGGCCAGGTCCAGAATCGTCTCCTCGTTGACGCGTACGGAGGGGAACGTCACCTTTCCCTCCGTGAACTCGGCGACCCTGATGGGTTCCAGACCGACGGCGTCCTCGTAGAAGCGGGCGGCGGCGACGGGGTCGGCCACCCACAGGACCACGTGGTCGAGGCGCGTGCTCATGCTCGTCATGCGATCAGGCTGGTGGGCCTCCCCCACGGAACGCAAGCGTTTAACGGCGGCCGGCGCCCGCCAGAGATGAGGAAGGACCGACGGACAGGAGGCGCACATGGTGCTGGTGGTGTCGGAGGAAGTCCGGGAGGCGATCGCCGCGCGGCGGCCGGTGGTGGCCCTGGAGTCCACGATCATCGCGCACGGCCTGCCTCGCCCGCGCAACCTGCAGGTGGCGCTGGAGCTGGAGGAGGCGGTGCGGCGCGAGGGGGCCGTCCCCGCGACCGTCGCCGTGCTCGACGGGCATCCCCGGGTCGGTCTCGACAAGGAGCAGCTGGAACGGGTCGCGAACGAGGAGGGCATACGCAAGCTCGGCCACCGTGACCTGCCGCTCGCCGTGGCGGCGGGGGCGAGCGGGGCGACCACGGTGTCGGCGACGGCGCAGCTGGCCGCGCTGGCGGGTGTCCGGGTGTTCGCCACGGGCGGCCTGGGCGGTGTGCACCGGGAGTGGACGGTGACGCAGGACGAGTCGGCCGACCTCGGGCTGCTGGCCCGCACCCGGATCACGGTGGTGTGCGCGGGCGTGAAGTCGATCCTCGACGTGCCGGCGACCCTGCAGCGGCTGGAGACGCTGGGCGTGGCCGTCGCCGGGTACGGCACGGACCGCTTCCCCGGCTTCTACCTGTCGGACTCGGGCCACCCGGTCGACTGGACGCTGAGCAGTCCGGAGCAGGTGGCCGCGGTGATGCGCGCCCAGGACGCCCTCGGCGGTACGGAGTCGGCGCTGATCGTCGCCCATCCCGTTCCGGAGGCGGAACAGCTCGATCCCGAGCTGCACGCACGCGTGCTCGCCGACGCGCTCGCCGCCTGCGCTGAACAGGGCATCACCGGGCAGGCGGTGACCCCCTTCCTGCTGGACCACCTGGTCCGGCACACGGACGGCGCCTCGCTGAGCGCCAACCTGGCGGCCGTGCGCGGCAACGTGCGGCTGGCGGCACGGATCGCCGCGGCGTGGACCGGGAGGTGACGGCGGGACGACGCCACGGCGGGCTGCTGGTCGTCGGGGACGTCGTCACGGACGTGGTCGCCCGGCACCGGGGCCCGCTCGCGGCCGGCACCGACACGGCCGCCGTGATCCGGACACTGCCGGGCGGCGCGGGTGCCAACGTGGCCTGCTGGGCCGCCCACGCGGGCTGCGCGGACGTACGGCTGCTGGGGCGGGTGGGCGCGGACGCGGGCGCGTGGCACGAGCGGGAACTGGTGGCGGCGGGAGTGCGGCCGCGGCTGGTGGTCGACCCGGAGGCGCCGACCGGGACGGTGATCTGCCTCGTCGACACGGGTGCGGCGGCCGAGCGCACGTTCCTCACGGACAGCGGGGCGTCGCTGCGGCTCGCACCCGGCGACTGGTCGGACGCGTTGCTGGACGGCGTCGGCCGGTTGCACCTGTCGGGCTATCTGCTGTTCTCCGAGTCCGGCCGGGCATTCGCCGGGGTGGCGCTCGCGGCCGCACGCGCGCGTGGTGTGCCGGTCAGCCTGGATCCCGCGTCGGCGGGCTTCCTGGTGGAGCTGGGGGTGGATCGTTTCCTGGCGTTCGCGCAGGGGCTGGACGTGCTGCTGCCCAGCCGGGACGAGGCCTGTGTGCTGACGGGGTTGTCGGACCCGGTGGACGCGGCGGCCAAGTTGAGCCGTCTGGTTCCGCTGGTGGTGGCCAAGGCGGGGGCCGACGGGGCGCTGGTGGCGCGTTCCGGCACCGTGGACGCCCGGGTTCCGGCCGTGTCGGCGGCCCCTCGGGACACCACCGGCGCGGGCGACGCCTTCACGGGAGCGTTCCTCGCCGCCCTGCTCTCCGGCGCGGATCCGCGGGAGGCGGCGCGACGCGGGTGCCTTGCCGGGGCGGAGGCGGTACGGCACGTAGGCGGAAGACCACCGCTTCCGGGAGGCGGCGGCCGGGACGGTGCCGCGCTCGTGCGACCGGAGGCGACTTGAAGGCCGGGACCGGCGGGTCGTCGGTGGCCGGCCGGGCGGTGCCGGAGAGGCAGCGACAGCTGTGCGGTGCCGGGGAGGCCGCGACGGCCGGGCGGGGAGGGCCGGAGGGTCACGCGAGGCTGTGCCGGCCGGAGGATGGCGGCGCAGCGGGGACGGGCGGACGGTTACGGCGAGGTTTGTCACGGACCCGCGGGGACGGGCGGACGGTTACGGCGAGGTTTGTCACGGACCCGCGGTGACGGGCGGACGGTTACGGCGAGGTTTGTCACGGACCCGCGGGGACCGTCGGGCGTGTGACCGGCCGTCGGTCACGCCTTTGTGCCCCACGCGGAGATCATCGGCGCCGTGGCCAGGTCCATGCGGCCGGACTCGACGTCGGCCAGGTGCTGGTCGATCTCCTCTTCGGTGGCCAGGCCCGCCGTGACGAGCCGGTCGCGGATCTGACGGACCGTCGCGGCCTCCAGCGCCGAACAGGCGGGCGAGGTCACGGGGAAGTATGCGTCGGCCGCGACCTCCCGCAGACCGGCCTCGCGCAGCAGCCGCGGGAGCTTGCGGCCGTACGACAGATCAGCCCCGCGCGCGGCGAGCAGTTCGCGGAAGCCCCGGCGAAGCCGGTTGGCGAGCCGCTGCTCGGGGCCGTGCTCGTCGGGGCAGATCAGAGGCTGCAGAGCGGGGTCGGCGTCCTCGATCAGCAGCCGTCCGCCGGGCCGCAGCGCCCGCACCATGGAGCGCAACGCCCTTTCCCGGTCCGGGACGTGGACCAGGACGAGGCGGGCGTGGACCAGGTCGAAGCCCTCCCCCGGCGGTTCCTCGGTCCCCACGTCGTGGACGCGGATGTCCACCGGCCGATCGGCCACGGGCATGAGCCGCGAGGTGTCGATGTCGGTGGCGACGACCTTGCCGGCCGGCCCCACCTTCGTCGCGAGCCAGGACACCACGGAGGTGCCGCCGGCGCCAACCTCCCAGCAGCGCCAGCCGGCTCGGATGCCGAATCCTTCGATGTGCCGGAAGGTCGTGGGATCGAAGAGGGTGGCGAAGGCGTCGAAGCGCCGGCCCGCCTCGCTCTGCCGGTTGTCCAGGAGGTACCCGTCGTCGCGTGTCATGCCGTGCATGATTCCAGTCGGCCTGACAGCCCCGGGCCGGCCGGCCTCTTCGCCCCTCGTCCAAACGTTTTCCACAGGCGGCGGACAAGCGGAACCTGCTGTTCCCACAGGCTTTCCCGCACTGCGTCGCGGACTGGCAGACTTGCCGGGCAAGGCGCGAGGGCGTCGAGCGAGGAGATCCACGCGAGGAGATCCAGATGTCCATGGCAGGGAATCTGCGGAAGGTCACGGGGCTGGGCGGGGTCGGTGGCCTGCGCAAGGTGGCGCGGCTGGCCCGGCGGCGGCCGCGCGTGGACCTGAGCCATCCCGCCAGGTCACCGCTGGGCTCGTCGGTGGTGGACTGCGTGATGTACCAGGACGGCGTGCGCGTGCCCGAGTGCGCCGACCTGGTGGACGCCGTGCGGCTCGTGCGCAAGACCGGTGAGGGGTTCGTCTGGCTCGGACTGCACGAGCCGACGGCCCGCGAGTTCAGCGGCATCGCGGAGTTGTTCGACCTGCATCCGCTGGCCGTGGAGGACGCGGTCGAGGCACACCAGCGCCCGAAGCTGGAGCACTACGGGGACACGCTGTTCGCGGTGTTCAAGACGGTCTGTTATGTGGAGCACGAACAGCTGACGGCGACCAGTGAAGTGGTGGACACCGGCGAGATCATGGCCTTCGTCGGTGCGGACTTCGTCATCACGGTGCGCCACGGCCGGCACGGCTCGCTGGGGCCGCTGCGCGAGGAGTTGGAGTCGGATCCCCGGCAGCTGGCGAAGGGGCCGGCGGCGGTGTTGCACGCGATCGCCGACCATGTCGTCGACGACTACCTGAACGTCACGGACGCGGTGCAGGACGACATCGACCTGGTGGAGACGGCGGTGTTCTCGGAGATCGGTGCACGGGTGGACCCGGGCCGCATCTACCAGATGAAGCGGGAACTGCTGGAACTGAAGCGGGCGGTGGTGCCGCTGGGCCGGCCGGTGGAGGACCTGGCCACCCGGCCCATCCGGGTCGTGGCCCCGGAGATACAGGCGTACTTCCGGGACGTGCTCGACCATCTGATACGGGCAAAGGACCAGATCGCCGCCTTCGACGAACTGCTCAACTCCATTCTGCAGGCCCACCTCGCGCAGGTGACCGTCGCCCAGAACGAGGACATGCGCAAGATCACGGCATGGGCCGCGGTCATCGCCGTACCGACGATGGTGTGCGGGGTCTACGGCATGAACTTCGACCACATGCCGGAGCTGCACTGGAGTTTCGGCTATCCGCTGGTCATGACCGTGATGGCGGGGGCGTGTCTGACGCTGTACCGGGGCTTCCGGCGCAACGGCTGGCTCTGACACGGACGAGAAGGGGTTCGCCAGGGGCTCTGGACCGGCCTTCTGCCCGGGTCAGCCGCCCCATGCGGGGTGGCGAGGGTCGTCGGCGCGCACCAGGACGTCCGCCGTGCCGGCGGGGTCGGCCTCGGACTCGTAGCGCTCGAAGGCGGGGAGCGTCCAGTGATCGGCCTCGGGGGTCCGGCGGCGGAGCGCACCAGGGGACAGCAGGACGTGCACGGTCAGGTCGAACGGAAACCAGTGGTGCAGCAGGAGCGGGCCATGGAGCAACAGGATTCCGCCGGGCGGGAGTTGGACGTAGGGGGTGCGAGTGGCCCGGTCGGTGGCCGGATCCCACAGGTCGGGCAGGAGCCGCCCGTTGCCTCCGGGGTCGAGCGGGCCGAAGACCTCGCGCCACAGGGCGCTGGTGTCGAACCATCCGCTGTAGTACGACTCCGCGTCCCGCCGGCCGTGTTCCAGGCGCAGCGAGGCGGGGCGCAGGAATCCCTCGGTGCCGATCACGAGCGAAGGCCGGCCACGCACGCGCAGCGCCTGACCGACCCGCTCGGCCAGGTCTCCGGGACGGGCGGCCGGTGCTCCGTCGAAGCCGGCACGCGGCCAGGCGCCCCCATCGGCCAGCTCCAGGCCGATCAGACGGTCGGCGAGCCGGTCGGCGAGCCGGTCCCAGGTGATCGCTTCGAGTCGCACACGGCCCATGATGCCGGGTGGGCCGGGCGGAAGGGGAAGGAGGGAGAGGGCGTGGGCCGGGACCGGGACCGGGACCGGGACCGTGGACGATGAGTGATGAGGGGAGACGTGGGCCGCGGCGGGGAAAGTACCGCGTATGGCGCTTCCCGCAACTCCATCCTCCCCCGGTCGGCTTGTCGCCATCCAGCCTCTCAGGGCGAAGCGGTGTGCCGGTTGCCGACGCGGTCCGCTGTCGTTGCTGGTGCTGGAGGACGGGGCACCGCACTGCCTGGACTGCGCCGATCTCGGGCACCTGGTCTTCCTGCCGCGCGGCGACACGGCGCTGACCCGCAGGTCCCGGGAGGGCAGCACGCTGTCGGTGGTGGTCGTCCGGTTCAACCGGCGAAAGAGCCGCTACGAACGGCAGGGCGTCCTCGTGGAGGAGGCGGCGCTGGCCCGGGCGGAGGAACAGTGCCTGGCGGATGCGGAGGCCCGGCGGCGCCGCAGGGCGCGGGACGCGCGGCGGCGGGAAGTGGAGGACGAGCGGTTCGTGGCGGCGTTCGCCGCGGAGATCCTCCGCCTGTTTCCCGGTTGCCCGGCCGAGCGGGCCCGGGCGATCGCGGCGCACGCGGCGATGCGGGGCAGTGGGCGGGTCGGGCGCAGCGCGGCCGGGCGGGCGCTGTCCGAGAGCGCGGTGGTCTCCGCGGTCGTGGCGGCCGTACGGCATGTGGACACGCCGTACGACCGGCTGCTGATGAGCGGGGTGCCGCGGTACGAGGCGCGGCGCCGGACAGCGCCGGCCGTGGAGGGCGTGGTCCGGGCGTGGCACCGGGCCGGGGAGGACGAGGAGGAGGGCGACCGCGCTTGCTAGGTCCGTGGCGCCCGGCTCGGGCACGCGTGCCGGCACTCGCGTGATCTTGGGCGCCGTCGTGCTTCTGCGCGGCTGTCGGCGCGGACGTATCGTGGCCGGAGGAGTGCCGCCCGATGACGCACGGCCGTCGTACACCCGGTGTCCCCGGGGCCCGTACGCGAGGAAGACGATCATGGCCGATCCCAAGGGGTTCATGAACACGCCGCGCGAGGAGTGGGCACGGCGGCCGGTGGAGGAGCGGGTGCGGGACTGGGACGAGGTGTACGTCCCGGGGGCGCTGCTGCCGATCATCAGCAAGCAGGCCGACCGGTGCATGGACTGCGGCATCCCGTTCTGCCACGACGCCTGTCCCCTGGGCAATCTCATCCCCGAATGGAACGACCTGGTCTCGCGGGAGGACTGGCGGGCCGCGAGCGACCGGCTGCACGCGACCAACAACTTTCCCGAGTTCACCGGGCGGCTGTGTCCGGCACCCTGTGAGGCGGGGTGTGTGCTGGCGATCAACCAGCCGGCCGTCACCATCAAGAACGTCGAATGCGCGATCGCCGACCGGGCGTGGGAGGAGGGCTTCACCGTGGCGCGGCCCCCCGAACGGCTTTCGGGGAAGGCGGTCGCGGTCATCGGCTCCGGGCCGACGGGGCTCGCCGCGGCGCAGCAGCTGACCCGGGCGGGGCACACGGTCGCCGTGTTCGAGAAGGACGACCGGATCGGCGGGCTGATGCGGTACGGCATCCCCGAGTTCAAGATGGAGAAGCGGCACCTGGAGCGGCGGATCGAGCAGATGCGGGCCGAGGGGACCAAGTTCCGTCCGTCGACGGTGGTCGGGCGGGATGTCCCGGCGGCGGATCTGCGGACCCGGTACGACGCCGTGGTGATCGCCACCGGGGCGACGGCGTGGCGGGAACTTCCGGTGCCGGGCCGGGAGTTGAAAGGGATACACCAGGCGATGGAGTATCTGCCGCTGGCCAATCGGGTGCAGGAGGGGGATCTGGAGGCGTCACCGCTGTCGGCGGCCGGCCGGGACGTCGTGATCATCGGCGGTGGGGACACCGGGGCGGACTGTCTGGGGACGGCGCTGCGCGAGGGGGCGGCGACCGTGACCCAGCTGGACATCTACGCGCAGCCGGGTGCCGGGCGCGACGAGGACACCGAGCCGTGGCCGACGTACCCGAAGATCTACCGCTTGTCGGCCGCGCACGAAGAGGCACGGGATCTCTGTTCGGCACCGGCGGCGGACGCGGACGCGCGGTTGTTCGCGGCGTCCACGCTCCGCTTCGGCGGGGACGACAGCGGGCACGTCACGTCGCTGCGGGTCGTAGACGTCGACGAGCGGCGGGTGCCGGTGCCCGGCACCGAGCGGACGCTCCCAGTCGACCTCGTGCTGCTCGCGCTCGGGTTCTCCGGGCCCGACCAGGGGGACGGGCTGATCGAGCAGCTGGGGCTGGCGCTCGACCCGCGCGGCACGATCGCCCGGGACGACGGCTTCGCGACCAATGTGCCGGGCGTGTTCGCCGCCGGTGACGCGGCGCGCGGGCAGTCGCTCATCGTGTGGGCGATAGCGGAGGGGCGGGCGGTGGCGGCGGCCGTCGACCTGTATCTCACGGGGAGTTCACGACTGCCGGCGCCGGTCTCTCCGAGGGATCGGCCGATGAGGGTGTGACGGCAGGAATCGGCCGGTCGAGGCGTGAGGGCGGGGCGCCGGTCCCGGTGTTCGTCGGATCCCGTTCCGTCAGGCGGCACGTCGTGGAGGCCGGCGCGTTGATCGGTCATGTCGGAAGCAAGTCGCAATCAAGATGAGCAAGAGAAGCCAGCCATATGCAAGTCCGTCGGCTCGGGGCGGCCGGGCCGTCGGCACGTTCAGGAGAGCAGGAAGTCGGCCTCCCCCGCCTTGGCACCCTCGATGAACGCGGTCATCTCGGCCATGGTGTAGATCAGCGCCGGCCCGTCCGGGTCGGTCGACTGGCGCACCGCGATCCGGCCGTCGGCCAGCTTCATCGCCTCCAGGCAGTTCCCGCCGTTACCGCCGCTCCAGGGCTTGTGCCACCCCTCGCTGCCCAAATCCCGCGCGGGCATGCCGTTGTAGACGCGGGCGCGCGGCTTGATGCGATCCATTCACAGCTCCTTGCGGAGATCCCGGAGAATCTCCTTCGTGCGTTGTGCCGTAGCGGCCTGGGCCGCCATGCGGTCCATGACCTCCAGGTGGGTCGCCACCTCGGTGCGCGCGTCCAGGTAGACGGCGCCGGTCAGGTACTCGCTGTAGACCATGTCCGGCAGTTCCGACATGGCGAATCGGAACAGCACGAAGGGCCCGTAGGTCCCCGGGTGCGGCCCGTTGACGAACGGGGCGACCTGGAGCGTCACATGGGGCAGCTTCGTGGCCTCGAGCAACCTGTCGATCTGGGCGCGCATCACCTCCGGTCCGCCGACCGGGCGGCGCAGGGCGGTCTCGTCCATCACGGCCCAGAAGCGGGGCGCGTCGGGACGGGTGAGCAGTTCCTGGCGTTGCATGCGCAGCGCGACATGACGCTCGATGTCTTCCGGGCTCGTCTGGCCGATGGCACCGGACCTGAGCACACCGCGCGCGTAGTCCTCGGTCTGGAGCAGGCCGGGGACGAAGTGCGGCTCGTAGGAGCGGATGAGGCTGGCCGCGCCCTCCAGGCTGACGTACATCGAGAACCAGCCCGGCAGGATGTCGTGGAACCGCTGCCACCAGCCGGGCCGGTTGGCCTCCTCCGCCAGTTGGACGAAGATCTCGGCCTCGTCGTCCGGAACCCCGTACGCCTTCAGCAGCAGTTGCAGGTACGGGATCTTGAGGGAGACCTCGGCCATCTCCATGCGGCGGACGGTGGCGGGCGCGACACGGAGGACGCGGGCGGCCTCCTCGCGCTTCAGCCCGGCGCGTTCCCGCAGGTCCAGCAGGCGCCGACCGAGGACCACCTGGCCCACGGTCGGCGCGGACCGCGGTTCGCTCACGCTCTCACCTCCACCGGCTCCACCTGAAAGTTTCCTGACAGCCCTACGGCGCCATTCGAAGACACATTCGAAGACCGGTCCGGTCTTCGAAGACCCCAATTGGCGCCGCGCGAAGTGCTGTTGCGAGCAGTCTGCCACGGCCTCCGACCGAGTCACACAGCACTCTGCATTTTTCAGAGTGACACTTGCCAAGTGTTCACGGCGGGGAGATAGTGGCAAGCGTGATTCCGTCCGCGCCCTTAGGAACAGACGCCGCCGCAGACCGTTCCGGTCTCGGTGCCGCAGCGGGAGCAGCCCCTCAGGGGGCCGCCGCGCAGCGCCGGTTCCGCTTCGAGCTGGCCGCACATCCGGGTTCCGTCGCCCAGGCGAGACGCCTTGCGCATGCCCGGTTGACCGGCTGGGCGGTGTGCGCGGACACCTGCGACAGCGCGGCCCTCGTCATATCCGAGCTGGTCACCAACGCCATCGTGCACACCGCGAGCGGTCGTGTGGTGTGCGAACTGCACGACCGTGACGACACGGTGCGCATAGCCGTACGAGACGAGGGCTGTGCCTCCGGCGAACCTCACCCCTCCCCACAGCGGCCCGACGAGGAGCACGGGAGGGGGTTGCTCCTCGTCGGGGCCTTGAGTCACGCCTGGGGTGTGCAGGAACACGGCCCGGGGCTGCTGGTCTGGGCCGAGTTGGCCCGCGGCGGCGACACGGCCGAGGACGCCGCGGAGCCGCGCGGCGATCTGGGGTGGGGCGCCCGCCCCAAGCCGGGCCGCCCGGACGACTCCGGCGACGACGACCCTGCCGAGGCCCGCCGCCGGCCGCCGGACCAGCACCGGCACCACGCCCCGGTCCAGCCTCCGCACCACGCCCCGGCCCAGTCCCCGCACCGGGCCCCGGAGCAGCGTGGTCACAGCGGTCACGGCGGACTGGACCACCACCGGCACCGGACACCCGACCAGTCCACGCACCCGGCCCCGGAACCGCACCGGCGCCGCACCGCGGAGCAGCCCCTGCTCGGCGCCCCTGCCCAGCCACTGCGCCGGACCCCGGAGCAGCACCTCACCGGGGAGCAGCCATGACCCGCACCAGCGGCACCGACGGACCCAACCGGTACGACACGGACGGCGGGCTCGGCGCGGACGGCGGGCGCAACGGATACCGCGGTCCCAACGAATGCGACGGGCGCGGTGGTTCCGGTGGGCCGGAGGGGCCGATCGGTCTGGACACCCTGGTACGGCTGCAGCGCCGGCGCCCGGCACCGGACGCCACCCGCCGGCTGCCGATGCCGGAGGGCATGACCGCTCCGCTCGGCTGTGACGCCGTCGCCGTACCCGCCCGCCTCGGCCCGCTGGTCGCACCTCGGCTGCCCCGCCTGGGCTGCGTGTACGCGGACGGCACCCACTGGTGGTGGATCGTTCCGGCGGACTCGGACTACGCCCTGCCCTGGCCGTCCCCCGCCCACTACACGCCCGGTGCCCTGGTCACCGGTGCCGCGCGGCTGATCCACCAGCCGGGGGGCACGGTCCCGTACACCCCGCCCATCCCGCTCTACCTGGCCCTGTGCCGGGTGACGGGGACCAGTCCCGACTGGTCGAGGGCCGTACCGGCGTAACGGCCGCGCCCGCTCCTCCCCACGGGCCACGGATCGCGCCCCTTCCGCGCCCCCGTGTGCGTCCGCTCGCGCCCTGCCCAGGCACTGTGGGCTCCGCGATAGTGGCCGTTCCGTCACGGTCCGGGAGGTCACGGTGCACAAGAGGCGGGGGGCGGCCGAGCCCGCGGTGTCGGAGTCGGAAAGGCTGCTGTTCGGGGGGCCGCTGCGGTACGACACGGGCTGGAACAAGCACGCGGACTCCTTCCTGCAACTGAGCTTCCGGACGATGCTGTCCCGGCTGCCCGGCATGCTGGTGTCGAGCCTGCGGCTGGCCCGGCAGGCCGATGCGCGGGCCGCGTGGATCGTGCTGGCCGCCGAAGTGGGCCGGGGCGCCGCCCAGGCGGTGAGCCTACTGGCCGTGAACAGCGCACTCGGCAGGCTGCTCACCGGCCCGGACATCCCGCAGCGGCTGCGCACGGCCATGCCCGCCCTGGTCATCGTGGCCGCGGTCATGCTGGTGGCCGCGCTGCTGCGGGCCGCCTCCGTCTACGCCACCGGGCGGCTGGAGCCCAAGGTGGAGCGGGTGGCGACCGAGCTGTACCTGGAGCGCGCCGCCAATGTGGAGCTGGCCGCGATCGAGGACCACGCCTTCCACAAACTGCTGGACACGGCGCAGTACGGCGCCCGGTCGGCCCGGCACATGATCGCCTACAGCGCCCGGGTGATCAACGCGATGATCTCGCTGGTCGCGGCGGCGGGCGTGCTGACCGTGCTGCATCCGGCGCTGCTGCCGCTGCTGACGACCATGACCCTGCCCAGCGCCTGGAGCGCGTTGACCAACGCCCGGCGCCATTACGAGTCGTTCCACACCTGGGTGCAGCATGCCCGGGCCGGCCAGCTGATCAGCAGCCTGCTCACCGAGCCGGGCGCCGCTCCGGAGATCCGGGTGCACGGGGTGGGCCCGTTCCTGCTGCGCCACTTCCGTTCGATGTCGGAGACGGCGGAGGCGGAGCAGGCCCGGCTGTCCCGGCTCGCCGCCCGTACCGGCCTGATCGCCGCGGCCTGGACGGGCCTCGCCACCCTCGCGACCTACGCCACCCTGGGTGCGCTGCTGCTGGCCGGTGCCATGGCCCTGTCCGTGGCCGGTACGGCGGTGCTGGCGATCCGTACCGGGACGTCGAGCCTGGACACGCTGGTGCTGGAGGTCAACCAGCTGCACGAGGAGGCCCTCTTCGTGGCCGACCTGCAGCGGATGTACGTGGAGGCGGCCGAGCGGGCCATTCCGGCGGGCGGGGAGGCCCTTCCGGAGGACCCGAAGGAGATCCGCTTCGAGAACGTCACGTTCGGCTACCCGGGTGATGCGCCCCGGCCCGCCCTGGACGATGTCACCCTCACGCTCCCGCTGGGCCAGATCATCGCCCTCGTCGGCGAGAACGGCTCGGGCAAGACGACCCTGGTCAAGCTGCTCGCGGGCCTGTACACACCGGACCGGGGCCGGATCCTGTGGGACGGGGTCGACGCCGCGCGGGCCGACCGGCGGCTGCTCGCCGAGCGGATCGCGATGGTGGCGCAGGACTTCAAGAGGTGGCCGTTCACCGCCCGGGTGAACGTGGCCGTCGGCCGGTCCTCCGCGCCCCTGACCGAGGAGCGGCTGAACGCGTCGATCGCCGAGGCGGGGGCCGAGGAGGTGGTCGCGGATCTGCCGCGCGGTCTGGACACGCTGCTGGCCCGTGTCTTCAGCGGCGGGCACGAGCTGTCCGGCGGCCAGTGGCAGCGGCTCGGCATCGCCCGCGCCGCGTACCGGCGCGGGCAGATCCTGATCGTGGACGAGCCGACCGCGGCGTTGGACGCGCGGGCCGAGCTGGAGGTGTTCGAGAAGATCCGGGCGCTGGCGGGCAGCGGGCAGACGGTCGTCCTGATCACCCACCGGCTGGCGTCGGTCCGGCACGCCGATCTGGTGCACGTGCTGGAGCACGGGCGGCTGGTGGAGTCCGGCGCTCCGGACGAACTGCTGGCGAAGGGCGGGGTCTACGCCGAGCTGTACGCGCTCCAGGCTCAGCAGTTCACGACGAAGGTCCGGAAGATCCCGGCGCCGAAGCCGGCCTGAACCGGCCGGCCCGCGCCCGCCCTCCATCTCACCCGGCGGCCGCGCTCCTCACGGCGTCGGCCTGCGCACCCGGAGCCGGCTCCGCGCATCACTCGGCGACGTCCGCACCGCGCACGATCACGAGGAACGTGTCCGTCGCGAGGTCCATGACGACTTCCGCGGGCAGGCCTTCCAGCCGCCGCGCGTGGGCGAACTCCTCCGCGGGCCAGGATCCCCGCGGGCCACCGGCGGAAAAGCGTTCGAGCACTGTTCGCCCGTTCACCATCTCGCACCTCCAGAAAGCGTCGTACGTGTAAGGAGTTAACGCTCTGGAAAGGCGAAAGGGCTCGCTCAGTGACGGGACTGAGACATTCTCGACACCTGTTCGGCGCGGACCGTGAGGGTCCGTTCACACGGTGACACGAAGTGCATCTTCCGGTTCGGAACGAGTGACCATCCGTAATTATTCGTACTCGTCGTGAAGGCGCAACTGGTCGCTGCCCAGGGGGCTGCGGCCCAGCGCGGTGAGGTCGAGGAGCCCGCCGAGGGTGCCGAGTCCGTCCAGTGCGTCGTCGTACACCGAATAGGTGTGGAAGACGCGGTCGCGGTCGCGCAGGAAACAGCTGACACCCGGCCGCTCGACCGGTTCCCCGCCGGATTCCACGGTGGCCCCGAAGTCGGCGTTGAAGTCGCTGTGCCCCGAGGAATACCAGGGCACCGCCCAGCCCATCCGCGCCTTGAACGGCAGAATGCGGGTGAACGGCGCCCGGGAGACGGCGGCGAACGAGGTGTTCCGGGCGCGCAGATGGGCGAGGTGGCCGACCTGGTCGAGGAACGCCGCGCAACAGGCGCAGCCGGCCTCCCACTCCGGGGCGAACATGAAGTGGTGGACGACGAGTTGGGACCGCCCCTCGAAGAGGTCCAGGAGAGTGGCCTTGCCGTCGCCCCCCTCGAAGAGGTACTCCGGGTCGACCTCGACCATGGGCAGCGCGCGCCGCTCGGCGCCCAGTGCCTCCTGTGCCCTTCTGACCGCCTCCTCCTTGCGCAGCAACTCCGCGCGCGCCGCGCGCCACCGCTCGCGCGAGACGATCTCCGGTAGCGACATGGGCCCTCCTGTCCGACGGTCGGTTCACGGTGGTGACCGTCGTCGGATACGGAACTCATCGCTGTCCGCGGAGATTTTTTTTCGACACTTTCGCCGAGGGCTGCTCCTCCGCCACTTTCCGGCCGCCTCGGCCGCGGGGTCAGCCGGAGCAGCGGCCGGAAGACAGCGGCGGGGTCAGCCGGAGCAGCCGCAGCAGCGGCCGGAAGACAACCCCGGGGTCAGCCGGAGCGGCGGCCGGAGAACAGCGGCGGGGTCAGCCGGAGCGGCCGGAAGACAACCCCGGGGTCAGCCGGAGTGGTCGAAGGAGAAGCGAAAGGCAGTCGGGCGGGCGGCCGGAAGGCGGTCGTGGGAGCAGCAGGGGGGTCAGAACGTCACCGGCAGCGCCGCCAGGCCCCGCGCGCGCAGTGACGGCCTCCAGCGCAGCTCCCCCTCGCCCAGCGCGAGTTCGGGGAGCCGTTCGAGCAGGGCCGCCAGGGCGATCTCCGTCTCGGCGCGGGCCAGCGGGGCCCCGAGACAGAAGTGGATGCCGTGGCCGAGGGCGAGGTGGCCGGCGGCGTCCCGGGAGAGGTCGAGCCGGTCGGGGGCGGGGAACCGGGCGGGGTCGCGGTCGGCGGACGAGGGGGACACCCAGACCGTCTCGCCGGCCGGGACGGTGACCCCGGCGATGGTCACGTCCTCGATCGCGAAGCGGCGGATGGCGAGCAGGGCGGGACCCTCGTACCGCATCAACTCCTCGACCGCGGCCGGGATCCGTTCCGGGCTCTTGCGCAGCTCCGCGAGCTGGTCGGGGTGCCGGAGCAGAGCGAGCACGCAGTTGCCGATGAGCTGGACCGTGTTCTCGTACCCGGCGAAGAGGATGAGGAAGGCCAGTGACATCAGCTCGTCCTCGCTCAGCCGGTCGCCCTCGTCGCGTACGGCGATCAGGTCGGAGAGCAGGTCGTCGGCGGGCTCGGCCCGCTTGGCGGCGAGGAGGCGGGTGAAGAAGCCGAGCATGGCGGCCACGGATTCACGTGCGGCCTGCGGGCGGGCCGGGTCGGGGGCGATCAGGGTGTCCGTCCAGATCCGGAAGTCCAGCCGGTGCTCCTCCGGGACGCCGAGCAGGTCGCAGATGACGGTGATCGGCAGCGGAGCCGCGTAGGAGGCGATCAGGTCGGTTGCGCCGTGCGGCGGGAGGGCGTCGAGGAGCCGGTCGGCGGTACGGCGGATCGGCTCGCGCAGTTGCCGGACCCGGCGCGGGGTGAAGGCGCGGCCGACCAGTCGCCGGATGCGGGTGTGGTCCGGCGGATCCATGTTGAGGAGGTTGGCGTCGAGGGCGGGCGGCAGGGAGAAGCCCTTGTAGGTGCCCGGCGTGGCGTGCCGCTTGTCGAGCGACAGGCGTGGGTCGGCGAGGGCGGCCCGTACGTCGTCGTACCGGGTGACCAGCCAGGCGGGGGTGCCGTCGGGTCCCGTGATGCGGTGCACGGGCGCGGTTTCGCGCAGTCGCCGGTAGACGTCGTAGGGGCGTTCGAGGAGGCCGTCCGCAAGGTCCATGGCAGGAAGCCTAGTTGTAGTGACCCGCAGGATTGTTGACGCGGCTGATGCGTGGTTGGCCGTCAAGTGCGGTGTGGCACCGGTGGTGGTTGTAGGTGTGGAGGAAGTCCGTCAGGGCTTCGGTGCGTTCGGCGTTGCTGGAGTACGGGCGCACGTATGCCCATTCGTCGAGCAGGGTGCGATTCAGGCGCTCCACCTTGCCGCTCGTCTGCGGGCGATAGGGGCGCGTGCGCTCATGGACGATGCCGGTGGCGCTGAGAGTCTGGCCGAACAGGCGGGATCTGCAGCAGGAGCCGTTGTCGGTGAGGACGCGCTCGACGGTGATGCCGTGCTCGGCGAAGAGGGTATTCGCGCGCTGCCAGAAGGAGGCCGCGGTTTCTTTGCGTTCGTCGGTCAGAACCTCGCTGTACGCGGGCCGGGACCCGGGGGCGCAGCACGACGAGCACCGTGTCCTCGGGGCCCCGAGGGCGCAAGCACGAGGAGCACCGTGCCGTCGGAGGACCCGGGGACGCAAGGTGGGCCGGGGGCGTAAGACCGGTGTGCCGGTGAGCCGGTGGGCCAGCGGAGCGGCGGGGCCGGCGGGCGTTCTACGCCGCCAGGGGCAACGGCACCCGTACACCCCGCATCTCCAGCTCCCCCAGTGCCTCCCGCAGCCGACGGACGTGCCGTGGGGTGAGCCGTCCGGCGTCGTCGAGGTGTACGGCGCAGGCGGTGGTGGTGTCCACGAGCCGCTCCAGGACGTCCGCGACGGCGTCCGTGCCCTCGGTGTGCCGGGCGAGCGCGGGGAGTTCGGCCGCGGCGACCGCGATGGCGGCACGGGCCTCGGCAAGGGCCCGGTACGCCGCACGCCGCAGCCCCCACCGCTCGGTGCGGTCGCCGGACTCGCCGAGGACGTGCAAGAGATAGGCGTGCGCGGCACCCTCGGCCACGGACAACCGGGCCCGCACCCCGCCACCGCGCTGCCCCGGCATCGGCAGATGCCCGACGACGAGGACGAGCGCGCAGGCCAGCAGCGTCTCGCCGATCCGGCTGACGGAGGCCTGCGGCTCCCCGCCGGTCATCAGCAGGGCGAGTACGAGGACCGTGATCACGGTGGTCAGGGCGGCGAAGTGCCGGGTGGCGACCGGGAGGGCCGCCCCGCACAGCGCGACCAGCGCGATGAGCCCCGCCGGGTGGGGCAGCAGCGCGGCGAGACCCGCGAAGACCAGGGCGCCCAGCACGGTTCCGGCCGCCCGGCACAGCACGCGGGAGGCGAGCGGTCCCAGGTCGGGCTTGACCAGGAAGACGGCGGTGGCGGGCAGCCAGTACCAGTGGGCGTGGTGCCCGTACCAGCGTGTGTGGTGCAGGGCCTGGGCGATCGCCACGCTGCCGCCGAAGCAGAGGGCGACCCGCAGTCCGTACTCGCGTCCGCCGGCGCCGAACGCGGCGCTCCCGGCGTCACGGAGACCACGCCGGCGGACGAGCGGCCGGTGACGGTCGTCGCGGAAGTCGTGGTGCCGCCGGAGCGGCCGGTGGCGGGCCTCGCGAAGATCGTGGCTGCGGGCGAACGGCTGGTGACGGGCGCCGTGGAGACTACGGGGGCTCAGGAGCGGTCCCTGCCGGGTGTCGCGGGGATCGCGGCGGCGCAGGAGCGGCCGGCGCTGGGCGTCATCACCACGGCCGAAGACGAGGAACGGCCGGCGCTGGGCATCCTCACGGCGGCCGAAGGCAAGGAGCGGCCGGCGCTGGGCGTCCTCACCACGGCCGAAGGCGAGGAACGGCCGGTACTGGGCGTCCTCACCGCGGCCGAAGGCAAGGAGCGGCCGGCGCTGGGCGTCCTCACCGCGGTCGAAGGCCTCGGCGGCACGCAGCAGGGCGTCGTCGAGGGCGCGCAGCGCGGACTCGGACCGCTGCGGGGCGGGCAGCGGTCCGGTACCCGTGTTGCCGCGGACGGCGCCGGCGAGCCGCCGGGGCCCCTCCGCCGCGCGCGCCGCGACGGGCTCCCCCGCCCAGTACAGGGCGGTGGCGGCCTCGGCCAGCGGCAGCGCGGCGGCGTACTGGGCGCGCAGCCGGCGCTCGGCGGCGGAGCCGGCGAACCGGCGCAGCCGCGGACCGGCGAGGGCGTCCTGGGCGTGGTCGAGGGCGGCGGTCAGCGCGACCCGCCGGTCGGGGGCCCGCGTACCGCCCACGGCGTCGAGGAGGGCCGCGATCGCGTCGTACACGTCGGCGACCGCCTTCCGCTCGCCGTCGAAGCGGAAGTCCCCGGTGAGCGAACCGGGCGAGGGCAGGACGAGCCGCAGCAGGATCAGCCAGCCGGCGCCGGCGAGGAAGGCGAGGGCCCGCTGCCAGCCGCTCTCGGCCGCCGGCATCCCGGCTCCGAGGGCGGCGGTGACGAGCAGCTGTGTGCTCGCCGCGGAGGCGACGGGCCCGACCGCGCTGACGCCTCCGGCGAGCAGTCCGAGCACGGTGAGCGCCAGGGTCAGCGGTACGGCGGTCAGCACCTGCCCGGCATACGTGCCCACCAGCAGCCCCAGGGCGCCGGCCAGGGCGGGGACCCCGAGCCCCTTGACGGAGGCACGTCGGCTGCCGGGCCGGTCGATGATCCCGGCGAGCATCGCGGCGACCGCGGCGACCACCCCGTCGGGAGTCCGTCCGCCGAGCACACCGGCGAGCAGCAACGGCCCGGCGGCTAGCCCGCCCCGGGTCACCGCGCTCCAGGGAACGGGACCTCGCTGGGCACGGAGGGCATGGGCGAGCCAAGGGGGCACGGCGGGCCGGGACACGGGGCTCCTGTTCGTACGAGGGCAGGGTGCGCCTTCGGACGACGGTGGCCGGGCGGTGTCCCCACGGGAAGCACGGGGTGGTGCGGTGGGGTGTGCTGTCCAGCGTAAGGCGCGTTCCCCGGGCAAATGGGACGATCATGTTTCGGGGAGGTGAAAGATGCCCTGAGCGGCCGCCTTCTTTATGAACGCAACTCCGCCGTCTCGATACCGCCGTGACGTGTCGTGTCCTGTCTCTCGGGGCCACCGTCTGCCGACCCGTTTTCCGGGGGCCGCCGTCTCCGGACCGCAACTGCGTCGGTGTGTTGACGCGGTCCTCCTGTCGGGGTGCGGGGAGGGAGCGTGGAGGGCGGGTCGGCCGGGGGCGACTTGATTCCGGCGGGTGGGGAGCGGGAAAGGGGCGGGCGGCCTGGAACAGGGAGTGGGGCCCTGGGGTGGGGCCGCGCGTCGGAAAGCGAAGTACGTACGGCCGTCGGGGAACGAGGTCCGTAGGGGCGTCGAGGAACGAGGTGCGTAGGGGCGTCGAGGACGAAGTACGACGGCGGTCGGAGAACGAGGTGCGTACGGTCGTCGAGGACGAAGTGCGTACGGCGGTCGGAAAACGAGGTGCGCGCGGCGGTACGGACCTTGGAGGATCGGCAAGTTGACACCCTGTTCCCCGACCGACCGAGGAGCCGCCATGATCCGGCGTCTGACCGTACCGAGGTTCTTTCCGCCGCCCACCTCCTCGCGCGCCCCCGCGCTTCTCGGCGTTGCCCGTCTTGCGTACGCCGGGCAGCCGGTGGAGGTCGCGGCGACGGCCGTGGTGCCGATGAAGGACGACGACCGGTGACGGACGCTGTCGTACTGCGCCGGGCCGTCGCGGCCGACGCCCGTGCCGCCGCAGACGTCTGGCTGCGCTCGTTCGCCGCCGCGCTGCCCACGGTGGTCCGGCCGCGCACCGACGACGACGTGCGGGAGTACTTCCGGGACGTCGTGGTGCCCATGCGGGAGACCTGGGTTGCGGAGGCGTCCGGGGCCGGGATCGTCGGCCTGATGGTGCTCGCGGGCGACATGCTGTCGCAGCTGTACCTGGATCCCGGGTGGCGGGGGCGTGGCCTCGGGGACCGATTCGTCGCACTGGCCAAGGACCGCAGCCCGGGCGGACTGACCTTGTGGACCTTCCAGGTCAACAAGCCCGCCCACCGCTTCTACGAGCGCCACGGCTTCGCCGCCGTCGAGTTCACCGACGGCAGCGGCAACGAGGAGCGGGAGCCGGACGTGCGCTACGTCTGGCGACCCTGAGGGCCCCGGCGGAATCCGCCTTCGGGGCCGGGTCCAGCCGGGGTGCTGGTGCGGTGCGGCTGGGGGGCTGGTGCGGTGCGGCCGGGGGCTGGTGCGGCTGCGGTTCGGCTGCCGTGCGGCCTACGCCAGGCCGGCCGCGTCTGCCGCCGTGCGCAGTACGTCACGCAGCATCTCGGTGGTGAGCCGGCCGGTGAAGGTGTTGCGCTGGCTGACGTGAAAGCAGCCGAACACGTCCAGGCCCCCCGAGGCGGCCGAGGCCTGCGAACCGGCCGAGGTGTCCGAGCCGCCGGCGGCCTTCAGGGCGACCCGGGTGCCGTGGGCGAAGGCCGGGCGGGGGCGGGGCACGGTCCAGCCCGCCTCCGCGAACGCGGGCAACGCCGCCTGCCAGCCGAAGGCACCCAGGACGACCGCGGCTCGCAACGTCGGGCGCAGCAGCTTCAGCTCCTGGAGCAGCCAGGGGCGGCAGGTGTCGCGTTCGCCGGGCGTCGGCTTGTTGGCGGGCGGGGCGCAGTGCACGGGGGCGGTGACACGGACGCCGTACAGCTCCAGGCCGTCGTCGATACTCACGGAAGTGGGCCGCGAGGCGAGCCCCACGTCGTACAACGCCTGGTAGAGCACGTCTCCGGACCGGTCACCGGTGAACATCCGTCCGGTGCGATTGCCGCCGTGCGCGGCGGGGGCCAGCCCGACGATCACCAGCCGGGCGTCGGCCGGTCCGAAGCCGGGTACGGGCCGGCCCCAGTACGTCCAGTCCGCGAACGCGGCCCGCTTCGTTCGGGCCACCTCCTCACGCCACTCGACCAGCCGAGGACAGGCCCGGCAGCCCGCGACGCGCCGATCGAGCCGGGCGAGGGCGCTGCTGTCGTCCATACCGCCACCGTATGCCCCGACCTGCACGAGCCGATGCGCTCCATGGGAGACCGGCCGACGAATGCGACGAGGTGAGGGGCTCAGGACGCGTCAGGGGGGTCTGGTCCAGCCGTGAACGCCGGGCGGCCGGGTCTGGTCCAGCCGTGAACGCCGGGTCCGGACCAGCCGCCCGGGGCGGTCCGAGGGCGCAGGGTGCGAGCGGACGGGGGTGGGAGTGGGAAGGGGTGAGGGTGGCTGTTCCGGGATGCGGTGCGGGGAGGACGGGAGACGGGAGACGGGAGGACCGGGGGCCGGGAGACCAGGACGACGGGGCCCGGGAGACCGGGACGACGGGGGCCCGGGAGACCGCGAGGACGGGGGCCCGGGAGGGTGGGGACCCGGGAGGACGGGAGGCCCGGGAGGACGGGGACCCGGGAGGACGGGGACCCGGGAGGACGGGAGACGGGGTGCCAGGACGCCGGGGTGCAAGGAGGTGCAAGGAGGGCGGTATGTGGGTGGGCGGGATGTCGGTGGGCGGCGGCGCTGTGTGCGGCGCCGGGAAATTCCGGCCGGGGCCCGCGCCCCGGAGCGTTAGGGTCGGAGCATGGTTGCCGAGGACGCGGACGAGAACCTGAACCATGGCACCGGCGAGCCGGACGAGACGAACCCCGCCCGGGGTGCCGAGGGCACCGGCGCCTCGGCCGGCCAACCGCTCGATCCCGGGATCGCCGCTGCGCTGGCCGCCGCCGAGGCCGCGGGGCCGGCCAACGGCGAAACGGTCCGCATCGACAGCTGGATATGGGCCGTACGCCTGATCAAGACGCGTTCCCTGGGCGCCGCCGCCTGCCGTGGCGGACATGTGCACGTGAACGGCGAGCGGGTGAAGCCCGCATACTCCGTGCGCATCGGCGACGAGGTGCGTCTGCGGAACGAGGGCCGCGAACGGATCGTGATCGTCAAGCGCCTGATCCGCAAACGGGTCGGGGCCCCCGTGGCCGCCCAGTGCTACATCGACAACTCCCCTCCGCCGCCGCCCCGCGAGGCCGTCGCCCCAGCCGGTATCCGCGATCGGGGCGCCGGCCGCCCCACCAAGCGGGACCGCCGCGAAATCGAACGCCTCCGCAGCCTCGGCGGTGCGGCCGGCACCGGAGGGTTCGGCTTCGCCGGGCTCGGCGGTCCCGGCGGCCTTGTCGGCCGAGGCGGCACCGGGCCCCAAGGGGCGCCGGGCAGCGCAGCGAAGTCAGACGGTGCAGCCAAGTCGGGTGGAGCAGATCGATCAGGTGGGCGGGGTGGTTCCCGCGGTTCGGGTGGCTCCCGCGGTTCAGCCGGTCCCGGTGGCTCCGCTGGGCGGGGCAGCTCCCCGAGGGCCGGTGGAAGAGGAAACAGACCCGGGTCCGGCGGGACGGAAGGCACCCGCGGGTCGGGCGGAACATGAGGCACCCGCGGGTCCTACGGAACCGGGAGGCACCCGCGGGCGGAACGAATGGTGCGCCGGGGTCCGGCGGAACGAATGGTGCGCGGGGTCTGAGGGGCGATCCGGCGGGCGTTGACCTCAGGGCCGCGCCGGCGCCCGGTGAAGCGGTCCGGTTGCTTCACCGAGGCCGTCCGGCGGTGTCCCCCACGCCTCCTCATCGCCCTCCGCGGGAGCCGCGGAGCCCGGCCCGGCGGAGTCCGCCCAGCCGCGTCCGGACCGGCTGGGCGGGTGCGAGCAGGGTCCGAGCGCGGTTTCCGTCGCCCACCACTCCGCGTGATCTCTTCGCGCCCACGACGGGCGCCGCGGTCGCCTACCTCGTCGGTACCGCCCTCACCCACATCTCGTCCGGTGTGAGATAGGCGTCCACCTCCAGTCCCGCCTCCGCCAGTGCCGATTCGAACTGTTCCTTCGTCAGGGGCCGGGACAGGAATCTCTGGGTCCAGACCACGTCCGGGAACACATACTCGGCCAGGACCGAGTCCACCCCGTCTCCGACAGGCTCCGCCGACACGATCCGCACGGTGAAACCGCTGGGATCGACCCGTTCTCTGGGGACGTTCGTGTGATAGTCCTCGCCCTCCCGCTGGAGGAGCACGCAGCCGTCCTCCGCCACATGCTCCGCGCAGGTGCGCAGCATTCCCCTGCGCACCTGCTCGTCACCGCTGTGAACGAGGAACGACGCGAGCATCACCACGTCGAACTTCTCACCGAGGTGCAGGTCCTCGACGGCGCCGCATATCGTGCGCGCCCCGTGGACCCGGGCCAGCATGTCGGCGGACTCGTCGACCGCCGTGACCGTGAAGCCGCGCTCCACCAGGGGGTGCGTCACCCGGCCCACTCCGCTGCCCAGCTCCAGGATGTGCGCCCCGGCCGGTACCGCCGCGGCGATGATGTCCGGCTCGTCGCCCACCGGCAGCCGCTCGTACAGCTCGACCGCGCAGCCGTCCGGGGTGATCGCACCGGGGCCCGTGCCCTCGTATCCCTCACGCATTTCGACCGTCATGCCCGGTCAACGGCCCAGCGCCGCAGTCCCGTTCCCGTTCGGCCGTGGTTCACTCGTTCGAGTCATCCCGTCTGGAACGGGAACCAGCCGTGCCCGATGTACCAGTGGCCGCCCGACCGCAGGTGGTCCCCCACCGCGCGTTCCACCGAGGTGCGGCGGGGCAGTTCGGCCACCGGCAGGTCCGGCGTGCCGAAGACGAACTGGACGGGCTCGGTGTCGGCCGGTTCGATGTCCTCGCGGGCGATACGGAACCTGTCCTGGAAGCGGACGATGTTGGAGTCCGCGGGCAGGTAGGACCTCAACTGCGGGTCGAGCAGCCAGGAATGGCACAGCACGGCGCGAGGGTGCTCCTCGGGAAAGTGCAGGGCGAAGAACTCGCGGGCCAGCGCCAGGGAGCGGTCGCAGGCGGACGGGGTCAGCCGGCCGTGGTAATCGGGGATGTGCAGGGTCAGGCAGGGTTCGCCCGGCGCCGCATCCAGTCCGGCGGCGGCGAGTGCCGGCGCCGTGCGCCGCCCGATCCGGGACCGCTCGAACTGCAGCCGCCCGAGTTGGTACAGCTCGCCCCGGAAGTGGCGGACCAGCCAGCGCCGCGACCGGACCCCGGCCCTGCCGTGCCGCCGACGGTGCACCGCGATGTGACGGCCCAGGTCGGCCAGAGTGCGCCGGGAGACGTCGGCGGGGATTCCGCGTTCCCGGTGGTGGGCGAGGGTGTGCGGGTGCGCGGCGAGGAAGACGTAGAGCGGAAAGGTGTCGGTGAGTTCGGCCGGCGCCGCGTCGAACAACTCGCCCAGTTCGGGGGTGCGCCCCAGCTCGTCCAGGCCCCGGAACAGTTCCTCGACGCACGCTTCCAGAAGCCTCATCGTGCCCGGATCACCGGCCACCCTGGCACGCAGTGCGATCAGGTCGTTGATGTCCTCGTGCGGCACGGCCAGGTCAAGGAGCAGGTCGGGCAGGTCGTCGGCGTCCGGCAGCACTACGGGTCCCCCTTCGACGTACGGCATGGTCCACGGCACCCGCGCCCGCCGGCGTCGGCCATCCCGGAACCGGACACCCGGCGCCGAGCACCGAGCGGCCCCGTCGTTCGGCCTCGCCGCTGGGCCTCGTCGTTCGGGCCCGCCGCTCGGCCCCGGCGATCGCTCCCGTCGTTCGGCCCCGGCGTCCCTCGCGCGACGTTCGGCGGCGGTCCCTGAAACCGTCCCGGCGCCCGGCCCCGGCAACCGTCACCGGCACGCGTTGATGCACCTCGTCGTCGAAGAGTACTTTGCAAGGAGGAGTGATGATCCGATGCGTACGGGCAGTGAGCCGGTGACCGCGCGCAGTGCGCTGCGCGTGCGGTTCTGGCTGAGCGTGTGGGGGCTGGTCTGGGCGGTCTTCGGCACGGCGGCGTTCGCTCTCGCCGGGCGCCCCGGATGGGCGGCGGCCTGCGGAGTGCTGTGGCTGGTCGTCACCGTGGACATGGTCATGATCCTCAGGCACATGCGGCAGGGTCCGCACTACCAGCCGGGTCACGACGTACCGCCGTACCAGCCGCTGGACGACGAATCGCCGCCGTACCCGCCCCCGGAGGACGGGCCCCCGCTCCCGGGACCGCCCAGGCACCGGCATCCGTGACGAGGCCCCTGCCCACAACTCCACAACCGGGCGTCCGCGTCCGCGACCAGGACGCCCGCCCTAGCTCACGGAGTCGGTGCACGCACCGCCACCCGCCGAAGCACGCGCCGCAGGTCGGTGCAGCACCCCCAGGTCGCTCGCCGAAACGCCACGTGGCGCCGCCCAGTCGTCGATGTGGCGCCGCCCAGTCGTCGAAGTGGCGCCGCCCAGTCGTCGAAGTGGCGCCGCCCAGTCGTCGAAGTGGCGCCGCTCAGTCGTCGAAGTGGGCCGCCTTCAGGTACTCCGGGTTCGGGTCGAGCGCGGCGGCCAGCCGGAAGTGGCGCTTGGCCTGATCCGGACGGCCCTGGCGCTCATAGGTGCGGGCGAGCGCGAAGTGCGCGAACGCGTTGTCCGGTTCGCGCTCCAGCACGATGGTGAACTCCAGCTCGGCGGGCCGTAGTTGCGCCGCGGCGAAGAAGGCACGCGCGCGGAGCAGCCGGGCGGCCGTGTTCTCCGGGTACGCGGCGATGACTCCGTCGAGCAGCTTCACCGCGCCCCGCGGGTCCCGTGCGTTGAGCAGGTGTTCGGCGGCACGGAAGTCGATGACATGCGTCTCCGGAGTACGTCCGGCGGAACCGCTGATCTCGGGCACGGCAGAGTCCTTCCCTCACTACGCCGGTTCAACGCCCGCACGCGTACCCGTTATTCCGCGCCGCCGCCCACGGGAGCGCCTTCGCCGCCGCCCTCCGCGCCGCGACCGCCTACGGAATCGCCGTTGCCGCCGCCACCCTCGGGACCGCCGCCGACCGCCTTCTCGCCCCCGCGTGCCCGTCGCACCAGCTCGTCCCACACTTCGGTGACGCGTTTCCTCAGGGCGTCGAGCGGCACGTCGTTGTCGATCACGAGGTCCGCGATCTCCCGGCGCTGCTCGCGGGTCGCCTGCGCGGCCATACGCGCGCGTGCGTCCTCCTCGGTCATCCCGCGCAGCCGGACCAGGCGGTCGAGCTGGGTGACGGGGCTCGCGTCCACGACGATCACGACGTCGTAGAGCGGTGCGAGGCCGTTCTCGGTGAGGAGCGGAACGTCGTGGATCACGACGGCGTCGTCGGCCGCGGTGGCCTCCAGCTCGCGGGATCGGGCACCCACCAGGGGGTGCACGATCGAGTTGAGGACGGCGAGCCTGTCGGGGTCGGCGAAGACCACCGAGCCGAGCCGTGGCCGGTCCAGGCTGCCGTCGGCGGCGAGGATCTCCTTGCCGAAGGCGTCGACCACGGCCGCGAGGCCGGGAGTACCGGGCGCCACCACCTCGCGCGCGATGCGGTCCGCGTCGATCAGCACGGCCCCGTGCTCCACGAGCAGCCGCGACACCTCGCTCTTGCCGGCACCGATACCGCCGGTCAGGCCCACTTTCAGCATGAACGAAAGCTTAGGCCTGAACTGCCGCGGCCCACTGTGCGGGGGCTGCGGCAGTTCAGGCCTAAGCTTCCGTCGGGAGAGCCGTCCACCCCCGTGCTGCCCCGGTCCGGCACGCGGCCCCTGGTTGTCGCCTTCGCGTCCGGCTGGTTGCCGCCTTGGCGTTCGGCTAGTTTTCCCCTTCGCGTTCGGCCAGAAAGCGTTCGAACTCCTGCCCGATCTCGTCGGCCGAGGGGATCTCCACCGGCTCGGCCAGCATGTTGCCGCGGCTCTCAGCTCCCGCCGCCGCGTCGTACTGGTGCTCGAGACCCTGGATGAGGGCGGTCAGCTCCTCGTCGCCCTCCTGGATCTGCCGGTCGATCTCCGTCTGCGTGCGGTGCGCGTCCGCGCGCAGGGCGTGCGCGACACCGGGCAGGACCAGTCCGGTGGCGGCCGTGATGGCCTCCAGGACGGTCAGGGCGGCGTCCGGGTACGGGGAACGGGCGATGTAGTGCGGGACGTGCGCGGCGACGCCCAGGACGTCGTGTCCGGCCTCCATCAGGCGGTACTCGATCAGTGACTCGGCGCTGCCGGGCACCTGGGCCTCCTCGAAGGGGCTGCGGTGGCCGGGGACGAGGTCGGTGCGGTTGCCGTGCGGGGTCAGGCCCACGGGGCGGGAGTGCGGGACGCCCATGGGGATGCCGTGGAAGTTCACGGACAGCCGGACCCCCAGCCGCTCCACGATCTGGCGGACGGCGGCCGCGAACCGCTCCCATTCCACGTCCGGCTCGGGACCGGACAGCAGCAGGAAGGGGGCGCCCGTGGCGTCCTGGACGAGGTGCACCTCGATGGCCGGCACCTCGTAGTCCTCCCAGCGGTCGCGCTTGAAGGTCAGCAGGGGCCTGCGGGCCCGGTAGTCGACGAGCCGGTCGTGGTCGAAACGGGCCACGACCTGGTGGGGCAGTGAGTCGAGCAGGCGCTCGGCGATCTGGTCGCCGGTCTCACCCGCGTCGATGTATCCGTCGAAGTGGTAGAGCATGACAAGGCCGGCCGACTCCTGGGCGAGCGCCATGTCGACAACGGCGAGGCCCTTCGGCTCCCATGCGTACAAACCCTGCGGATCAAGCACTGTGACCGCTCCTCCTCATATCCGTCATGGACAACGCGCCCTGGGGCGCGGGCATTCCCGTCCCGGACCCCTGATCAGGCAACTCCTGCCGCACCCCTTGACGACCCGTCAACTGGTCCGTACCTTCGCGGGAAAGCGACGTTCACGTATGCATCTGCTATTCATGCATGAGACTCCGCATCGGACTTCGCACGAGAACGCCGGAGGGGAACGTCGCACCAGACCCCGTGCGAGATCCCTCACGAGACTTCGCATGAGACTTCGCCCGTACGACAGGAAGGCACCCCCCATGCGCACGCGCACGCTGCTCACCTCCCTGCTCGCCGCGACCGCCGCCACCGGCGGCCTCCTCCTGTCCGCCGGCCCCACCGCCGCGGCCTCCACCATCGAGGTCGGCACCGCGGCACAGCTCAAGGCCGCACTCGGCAACGCGAAGCCGGGAGACACGATCCACCTGGCGGACGGCACGTACACCGGCAACTTCAAGGCGGGCGCGCCGGCGGCCGCGACGGCTCGCATCACCCTCACCGGCTCCCCGAAGGCCGTGCTCACCGCGGGGGGCGGCTACGGCCTCCATCTGAACGGCGCCTCCTACTGGACGGTCAGCGGGCTGACCGTGACCGGCGGGCAGAAGGGCATCGTGATCGACGCGGCCAAGGGTGTGGTCGTGGACGGCGTCACGGTGCACGGGCTGGACATGGAGGGCGTGCACTTCCGCGACTCGAGCACGGACGGCGTGATCAGGAACTCGCGGATATACGACACCGGGCGCGACGGCAGGGGCATGGGCGAGGGCGTGTACGTGGGGACCGCGAACACCCTCTCCGACAAGAGCGACCGCGTCCAGATCCTGGGGAACACGATCGGCCCGGGCGTGGGCGGCGAGAACGTCGACATCAAGGAGGGGACGACCGGCGCGCGGATCATCGGGAACACCTTCGACGGCAGCGGGCTGACCGGCGCCAACTACGACGACTCCTGGGTCGACGTGAAGGGCAACGACGTCCTCGTCCAGGACAACACCGGCAAGAACACCACGAACGACGGCTACCAGACCCACACCCAGCAGTCCGGCTGGGGCTGCGGGACGGTCTTCAAGGGCAACAAGTCGACTTTGACGGGCGCGACCGGTTCGACCCGGCTGGCGATCGACGTCACCAACTACGGCACCGGCTGCGGGACGACGGTCTACAGCTCCAACACGGTGACCGACGGCAAGGCCCTGACCAACATCACCGTGCCCCCCTGAGGGGAGCGGGAGCCCCTGAGGAGCGCGGGGAGCGCGACCCCCCTGAAGTGCGGGAGCCACGCGACCCGCTGAGAGGCGCGGGGAGCCACGCGCCCCCCTGAGGAGCGCGGGGCGATGGGCGCTGCGCGGCCGGCCAGGACGAACCCGGGCCCGGCGACGACGGCCGGGCATGACGCACCCGGGCCCGGCCGGCGACGCGGCCTGAGCTCGTGCGCAGGAGCGGACCCGGGCAGACGAGAGGGGCCGCACCCTGCAGGGTGCGGCCCCTCCGACTACCGGCTAAGCCTCAGCGGCAGCGTTCAGCTCTGCCCACCGGCCAGCTTCTCGCGAAGCGCGGCCAGCGCCTCGTCCGAGGCCAGCGCACCGGAGGTGTCCGCACCCTCGGAGGAGTACGAACCGCCACCCGACGCGGCCGGAGCGGCAGCCTCGCCGCCCTCGGCGACAGCAGCGGCGTCGGCCTCGCGGGACTTGATGACCTGCTGCTGGTGCTGCTCGAAGCGGGTCTGCGCCTCGGCGTACTGGTGCTCCCACGCCTCGCGCTGGGTCTCGTAGCCCTCGAGCCAGTCGTTGGTCTCGGGGTCGAAGCCCTCGGGGTAGATGTAGTTGCCCTGGTCGTCGTAGGACGCGGCCATGCCGTAGAGGGTCGGGTCGAACTCGACCGAGGCCGGGTCGGAACCGAAGGACTCGTTGGCCTGCTTCAGCGAGAGGCTGATGCGACGACGCTCGAGGTCGATGTCGATGACCTTGACGAAGATCTCGTCGTTGACCTGGACGACCTGCTCCGGGATCTCCACGTGGCGCTCGGCCAGCTCGGAGATGTGGACCAGACCCTCGATGCCCTCGTCCACGCGGACGAACGCACCGAACGGAACCAGCTTCGTGACCTTACCGGGCACGACCTGGCCGATCTGGTGGGTGCGGGCGAACTGCTGCCACGGGTCTTCCTGGGTCGCCTTCAGCGACAGGGAGACACGCTCGCGGTCCATGTCGACGTCGAGGACCTCGACGGTGACTTCCTGGCCGACCTCGACAACCTCGGACGGGTGGTCGATGTGCTTCCAGGAAAGCTCGGAGACGTGGACCAGACCGTCGACGCCACCCAGGTCCACGAAGGCACCGAAGTTGACGATCGAGGAGACGACGCCGGAACGGACCTGACCCTTCTGGAGGGTCGTGAGGAACGTCTGGCGGACCTCGGACTGGGTCTGCTCCAGCCAGGCACGGCGGGACAGGACCACGTTGTTGCGGTTCTTGTCCAGCTCGATGATCTTGGCCTCGAGCTCCTTGCCCACGTAGGGCTGGAGGTCGCGAACACGACGCATCTCGACCAGGGAGGCCGGGAGGAAGCCGCGGAGGCCGATGTCGAGGATGAGACCACCCTTGACGACCTCGATGACGGTGCCGGTGACGATCCCGTCCTCTTCCTTGATCTTCTCGATGGTGCCCCAGGCACGCTCGTACTGGGCGCGCTTCTTCGAGAGGATCAGGCGGCCTTCCTTGTCCTCCTTCTGGAGAACAAGGGCTTCGATCTCGTCACCGACGGCGACGACCTCGTTGGGGTCGACGTCGTGCTTGATCGAGAGTTCGCGGCTCGGGATAACGCCTTCGGTCTTGTAACCGATGTCGAGCAGGACCTCGTCCCGGTCGACCTTCACGATGACGCCGTCGACGATGTCGCCGTCGTTGAAGTACTTGATCGTCTCGTCGATCGCGGCGAGGAAGGCTTCCTCGTTACCGATGTCGTTGACCGCTACCTGCGGGGTGGTTGCGGTGGTCTCGGTGCTGCTCGTCATGTGGGAAAGGGCTCCGGTACGGACATTGAAGTCGTAGGTACTGCTACGCCGGGAGCCCGTATCGCTCTGAAGAAGCCGGACAGCCAAGGAAGCGTCACCCAAAAACTCAACCGGTGACGCCTCGACAACCGAGGGGACATACAACAGATGCGAGCGCAGCCTGCTACGTCTGAGGTGCGCAGGCCCGCAGCGCAACTTGTAGCATACGGGGGCAGCCGGGAAGGGTCAATGCGCGAAGGCGCACACCCGGGGCGGATCCCCGCATTCCCGGCAGAAGAAACGTCCCAGGAGGCCACGCAGGGCCTGTGGCAGCGCTTCCGCGACCACCCCCTGCGGCTTGGACGGAAGAGTACGACGAGGGAGCCGATCATCCAAGAGCCGGAGACGTACGAGACCGGCGGTCCCGAAGACCCCGACCCGGAGGCGACCCGGCGTGACGCGGGGGTCGCGGAGAGTGCCCGGGCGAACCGGCGCTGGTGGGACCGCAACGCGGACGAGTACCAGATCGATCACGGCACGTTCCTCGGGGACGACCGCTTCGTCTGGGGCCCGGAGGGCCTGGACGAGGTGGAGGCCGAGCTGCTGGGCCCGCCTGAGGACCTGAAGGGCAAGGACGTCCTGGAGATCGGCGCCGGTGCGGCGCAGTGCTCGCGGTGGCTGGCCGGCCAGGGGGCCCGCCCGGTGGCCCTCGACCTCTCGCACCGCCAGCTGCAGCACTCGCTGCGGATCGGCGGATCGTTTCCCCTCGTCTGCGCCGACGCCGGCGCCCTGCCCTTCGCGGACGCCTCCTTCGACCTCGCGTGCTCCGCGTACGGAGCGCTGCCGTTCGTGGCCGACCCGCGGCTGGTGCTGCGCGAGGTGCGGCGGGTGCTGCGGCCGGGCCGCCGGTTCGTCTTCTCGGTGACGCATCCGATCCGCTGGGCGTTCCCGGACGAGCCGGGTCCGGAGGGCCTGTCGGTGTCCTCCTCCTACTTCGACCGCACGCCCTACGTCGAGCAGGACGAGGAGGGCCGCGCGGTCTACGTGGAACACCACAGGACGGTCGGCGACCGGGTGCGGGACGTCGTGGCCTCGGGCTTCCGTCTGGTGGACCTGGTGGAGCCGGAGTGGCCGTCCTGGAACAGCTCCGAGTGGGGCGGCTGGTCACCGCTGCGCGGCAATCTGATCCCGGGAACGGCGATCTTCGTGTGCGAGCGGGACTGACACGCTTCGTCATCTGTCGCCGCGTGCGTGCGCGCCCGCGTGCGTACGCGCCGCCCTGCGTGTGTGTCCGCGTGCGTATGCGCCGGCCTGTCCGTTGTGCCCCCGCGCGCGTATGCGCTCGCCTGCGCGCGTCCCCGCGCCCGCCTGCGCACGTGTGCTGCTTGCCGCGCGGGGCGTGCTCGCGGCCGTGGGCCCACGCCCGTGCATGTGCGCACGCGCGCCTCTGCACCGCCCCGGCTGCGGGCGCCCCGGGTACGCGCGCGTGGGGTCGTTCCCGGCGCCGTACGACACTAGGTGGGTGATCCGCTACGACGCCCTGGACGCGCTGCCCGTGCGCTCCGCCCTGCCCGCCCTGACCGACGCCCTGGAGACGGGCGGCACGGCGGTGCTCGTGGCGCCGCCGGGCACCGGCAAGACGACGCTGGTGCCGCTGGTACTGGCGGGGCTCGTCGGGGGCGGGCCCGCGCGGCGGGTCGTGGTGGCCGAGCCGCGGCGGATCGCGGCGCGGGCGGCGGCCCGGCGGATGGCCTGGCTGCTGGGCGAGAAGCCCGGCGAGAGCGTGGGCTTCACGGTGCGCGGCGAGCGCGTGGTGGGCCGCCACACGCGCGTGGAGGTCGTCACGACCGGGGTGCTGCTGCAGCGGCTGCAGCGCGACCAGGAGCTGGCCGGCGTCGACGCCGTCGTCCTCGACGAATGCCACGAACGGCATCTGGACGCCGACACGGTGGCCGCGTTCCTGTGGGACGTACGGCAGGCGCTGCGTCCGGAGCTGCGGCTGGTGGCCGCGTCGGCGACCACCGACGCGCAGGGGTGGGCGCGGCTGCTGGGCGGGGCACCGGTGGTCGAGGCCGCGGGCATCGCGCATCCGGTGGAGGTGGTGTGGGCCGCTCCGGCCCGCCCGGTACGTCCGCCGCACGGCATGCGCGTCGATCCCGCACTGCTCGCGCACGTGGCGTCGGTGGTACGGCGGGCGCTGTCCGAGCGGGAGGGCGACGTGCTGTGCTTCCTGCCCGGTGTGGGCGAGATCGCGCGGGTGGCCGGCGGGCTCGGGGATCTCGGTGAGGTCGACGTGCTCCAGGTGCACGGGCGGGCGCCGGCGGCCGTGCAGGACGCGGTGCTCGCGCCCGGTGCACGGCGCCGGGTGGTGCTGGCCACGTCCGTGGCGGAGTCGTCGCTGACCGTGCCCGGGGTCCGGGTGGTGGTGGACGCGGGGCTCGCGCGTGAGCCCCGGGTGGATCACGCGCGGGGGCTGAGCGGCCTCACGACCGTACGGGCGTCACGGGCGGCCGGGCGGCAGCGGGCGGGGCGGGCCGGGCGTGAGGCGCCCGGCGTGGTGTACCGGTGCTGGACCGAGGCCGAGGACGTCCGTCTGCCGGCGTTTCCGGCGCCGGAGATCAAGGTGGCCGACCTGACCGCGTTCGCCCTCCAGGCCGCCTGCTGGGGCGATCCTGACGCCTCCGGCCTCGCCTTGCTCGATCCTCCGCCGGGCGGGGCGATGGCGGCGGCCCGGGACGTGCTGTCCGCCGTGGGAGCGGTGGACGCCGCCGGGCGGCCTACGGAGGTCGGCGCACGGCTGGCCCGGCTGGGGGTGCACCCCCGGCTGGGGCGGGCTCTGCTGGACACGGCCGGCGACGGGGCCCCGGTCGTCGCTCTGCTCTCCGAGGAGGTGCCTCGGGAGTACGGCGACGATCTGGCCGGTGCCCTGCGCCGCGCACGGCGTGGGGGTGACGCCTACGCGGCGCGGTGGGCCGCCGAGGTGCGGCGGCTGCGGGCCGTGGCGTCGGAGCCTTCCCGTGCGCCCGCCCCGCGGCCCCGGCCGGGAGAGAGCGCCCGGGGCGGACCGCTCACCGGGGACGACGAGCTCGCCGGGACCGTCGCGGCTCTCGCCTTTCCGGAGCGGGTCGCAAGGTTCGACGGTGGCTCGTATCTCATGGCGTCCGGCACCCGGGCCGAGGTGGCGGACGGGTCGGCGCTGCGCGGGGCGCCGTGGATCGTCGTCGCCGTCGCCGACCGGCCCGCCGGGAAGGGGCACGCGCGCGTGCGGCTCGGGGCCGCGGTGCGCGAGGACGTCGCGCGGGCCGCGGCCGGGGCGCTCCTGGCGGAGGCGGACGAGGTGCACTGGTCCGACGGGGAGGTCGTGGCCCGGCGGGTGGCACGGCTGGGCGCGGTGGAACTGGCCGTACAGCCTCTCGAACGTGCCGACCCGGCCCTCGTACGGGCCGCCCTGCTCGAAGGGCTGCGCCAGGAAGGGTTCGGGCTGCTGCGCTGGTCCCAGGACGCGCGGGCACTGCGGCAGCGGCTGGCGTTCCTGCGCGCGCACCTCGGCGAGCCGTGGCCCGACGTGTCGGACGAGGCGCTGCACGCGCGCGTGGAGGAGTGGCTGGAGCCGGAGCTGAGCAGGGCCCGGCGGCGGGCCGACCTGGCCCGGATCGACGCCGGACAGGCGCTCGCGCGGCTGCTGCCCTGGGCGAGCGGGGATGCGGCGCGGCTGGACGAGCTGGCGCCGGAGCGGATCACCGTGCCCAGCGGGTCCAGGATCCGGATCGACTACGGGGACCCCGAGCGGCCGGTCCTCGCGGTCAAGTTGCAGGAGATGTTCGGGCTGCGGCGGACGCCAGCGGTGGCGGGGGTGCCGCTGCTGGTGCATCTGCTCTCCCCCGCCGGACGTCCCGCCGCCGTGACGGCCGACCTCGCCTCCTTCTGGGCGGGCGGCTACAAGGGCGTACGGGCGGAGCTGCGCGGGCGCTATCCGAAGCACCCCTGGCCGGAGAACCCGGCGACCGCCGAGCCCACGCGTCACACCAACGCGCGGCTCAGGCGCTGACCGGCTCCGGCTCCTGCGGCCGCGTGGGCGCGGGGTCCCGTGGGCGGCGGGAGCGGGCCTCCAGCCAGAGGGAGAGCGCGAGGAGCAGCGGGCCGAGGGCCAGGGAGCCGCGGGGTGCGTAGGAGGTGAGCGCCAGGACCAGGGTGCGGTTGTGCCTGACGAGGGCGACCGTGTGCTCGATGTAGTCCTCGCGCATCTTCACGTGTCCGGCGAAGGCGGTGACCTTGGGGCGGCCGCCGAGCAGGGTGCCGCCGCGCAGTTCCTCCCGGTGGCTCTCCTCGCCGTAGACGGGGGCGCCGGTGACCGGTTCCACCCAGAACCTCCGGACGGTGGTGTACCAGCGGGTGGTGCCCGTCCTGGCGACCGATTCCGGCGTGATACCCCGGACGGGCATGGTCTTGGGCATCGGGACTTCGGTCCAGGGGACGGTCTGCTCGAAGTAGTAGACCTTCAGACCACGGAAGGTCCGGGTGCCCTTGTAGTGGATGGGGCTGGTGGTGCGGGTCTGCGCGTCGAAGTACCGGTAGTCCCGTTTCCGGGTGAGGAAGGGCCACTTGAACTCGATGCCGTCGCGCCGGACCGGATCGCCGTCGACGGACTCACCGGTCGCGTGGACGGGGTCCTGGCTGTGGGCGTCGAAGATGTAGCGCTCCGGGACGCGGGAGACCATCCTGCCGTCGGGGCCCTGGACGTAGGACAGGCCGTCCCAGACGACGACCGGCCGCCCCGCCGTCCGCTCGATGCTCCGCGCGGCCTCCACGTCGCCCTTGAGGGTCTGCACGATGGTGACCTGGGAGACCTTTTCCGCCCGCATGGTGCCGTAGTCGAGGAGGGTGGCGCCCTTGGCCACCAGGACCATGTCCTGGTACTGGTTCGCGGGGATGCGGGCCAGGCGGGGAAAGGCGTACCAGCGCAGCAGCGGGGCCAGGGCCGCGCAGAACACGGCACAGGCGAGCAGGATCAGGCTTGCCTTGCGGCGCATCGCGGCCTCCTTGCCGGACGGGTGCGGCTACGGGTGCGAGGGCACCGTCGTCAGCAGCGGCTCGGGGGACGTCCGGCCCGACGGTGAGCCCGTCGCGCTGATCGTGAGAACCAGGGCGAGCGCGAGGGCGAGACCGGTCGCGGCGGCGATCAGGGCGCGCATGCGGGCCTCCCGGCGGACGGTCGGTGTCCTGGCTGCACTCTGACGGCTCGTCGGGCACGCCCTACGGGCCACCGGGGTCCGTGAAGGCCGCCGGGCACCCCTGCGGGGCCGCGGGAGTCCTGATGGGCCGCCCGAAGTCTGATGGGCCGTCAGGTCCGGCACGGTAGCAACGGCAGGGCGAGATGAGAACAGCGCTGCACGCACGAACGAGGGCGCCCTCCCCGCCGGAGCGGGAAGGGCGCCCTGTCGTGGCGCGTGGGCCCCTAGGAGGCGGACCCGCTCGGGGACGGGCTGTCCGAGGGTGCGGCGGGGACGGCCACCTTCAGCTCCACGGTGAGCGTCGCGCCGCCCGTGGTGGTGATGCGGAGCAGGAAGGTGCCGGAGGTGTCGTCCGCGTACAGCTTCGGCAGCTTCAGCAGGCCCTTGTCGTCGGTCAGGAGGCCCGTGAGCGTGCGTACGGGCTTGCCGTCGGCGTCCTTGAAGTAGGGGCCCTTGTCGTTCTCGGTGGCGTCGGTGGCGGACTTGATCAGGGTGGCGGTGGCCGCGACCTTGTCCGCCACGGCGGCCTTGTAGGTCGCCTTGACCTCCACCTGGTCGGCGAACTCGGCACCCGGGGCGCAGGTCAGCGGGGTGTCGCCGGTGCGGACCAGGGTGTCGGCGGCGCGCGCGGTGACCGTGGCCGTGTAGTCGACGCCCTTGACCGGACGCCCCACGACGGCCGCGGTCACCTTGAAGTCGCCGGTCTTCTCGCCGGCCTGGAGCGCCGGGGCGAGAGCGAGGCCCTTGGCGTCCGTGGCGACCGTGGCGACGGTCTCGCCGCCGGTGAAGGTGGCGTCGGTGTCCCCGGTGATGGTGAACCTCACCCTGACCTTGCCGACGGACTTGCCGGCCTTGGTCTCGGCGCGGGTGCCGATCCGCTCGGTGAAGGCGTGGCCGGCCATCGTCGTGAGGTCGGCCGTGCCGGCGTCCTCGAGGTGGTCCACGATGTCGGTGTTCGTCGGCGGCGGCGTCGGCGGGACGGGCGGCGTCGGCGTGGGGGGCTTCGGCGGGGTCGGGCGCGGACTCTCGCCTCCGCCGCCGGGGTGCCCGGGGTTCGGGCGCGGCTCGGAGTGAGGCGTGGTCCTCGGCGGCTCCGAGGGCGTCGGGGTGCGGCCGGGCCGGGTGCCCCGGTCGCCGTGGTCGCTGCGGTGGGACGGCACGGTGCCGGTGCCGTCGGGTACGGAGTGGGAGCCCTTGCGGTAGTACTGCAGCCAGTTCAGGACCAGGTTCAGGTAGTCCTGGGAGTTGTTGTAGCTGAGGATCGCGCTGTGCAGCCCGTGGTCGGTGGACATGTCCCAGTCGTTGCGGCACAGATAGTGGCCGGCGGCCAGGGCGGCGTCGTAGACGTTGTTCGGGTCCTTCTTGCCGTCGGCGTTTCCGTCGCGGCCCGCCCAGGCCCAGGTGGACGGGATGAACTGGAGGGGGCCGACGGCCTGGTCGTACCGGCTGTTGCCGTCGTACGCGCCGTGGTCGGTGTCCGGGATGAGGGCGAAGCCGTTGCCGTCGAGCTGCGGCCCGAGGATCCGGCCCAGCGTGGTGCCGTTCGCGTCGACCCGGCCGCCGCGGGCCTGGCCCGACTCGACCTTGCCGATGGCGGCGAGCAGCTGCCAGGGCAGGTTGCAGCCGGGCTTGGCGGCGCGCAGTTCGGTCTCGGCCTTCTTGTAGGCGTCGAGGACCGTCGCGGGGATACCGGCCTCGGCCTCGCCCCGGGAGACGGGGGTGCCGATGGCCGACGAGGGGCTGGGGTTGGGGCTGTTCAGCGGCGGCAGGTCCGTGTAGTACGGCGAGCTGCCGGTGGCGTCGCCGCCGGTGGCCGTGTCGGGTGCGGGCGTGGCGGCGCCGGCCGCTTCGTGTCTGCCCTGGTCCTCGCCGGTCGCTCCCGGAGCCTGGGACGCGGAGAGAGCCGCGACCGCCACCGCGGCCACGGCGGTGGTCGCCGCTCCCTTGCGCAGCCGCCTGCCGAAATGCGCCGCCATAGAGTGAACCCCTCCCGTGGACGCCCGGGGCGCCCTCTCCGTCTGTCTGCCTCGCCCTGGTGTGACGGTCGAACCGGTGCTGTGGTTGCCCCTGTGCCGCTTTTGCCGCAAGTGCGAAGCGCGTTCGGCCGTACGCCCGGCACGGTGACCCAGGTGACCCTACGACAACTTGCTTTGCGCGGGCAGGCCCACGCCCGGTTTTCACCGGTTGGCCAACTTTCGTTGGGGCGCGGGCTGTCCGAGCTCGGTCGCGCATACTGGACGGGCGTGATCACCGTTCCGGCGCCCTGGCCGACGACCTGACGGAGGCCCCGTTGCCGTTCACTCTCAGCCACGCGGCGGCCGTGCTGCCGACGATCCGGGGTGACGGAAGCCGCCGCGGCCGGCTGGTGCCCGTGGTGCTCGTCGCCGGTTCCTTCGCGCCCGATCTGACCTTCTACGCGGCGAGTCTTGTGCCGGGTGCCATGGAATTCGGCGCGTTCACCCACTCGTTCGCCGGCGTCGCCACGGTGGACGTCCTCATCGCCTGGGCGCTGACGGGCCTGTGGCTGCTCGTGCGGGAACCGTCCGTGGCACTGCTGCCGCGCGCCCGGCAGGGGCGGCCGGCCAGTCTGCTGCGCTGTGGCGCCCCGCACGCGCGCGTGCGGGGCGCCGCGGTGGGGTGGTGGTACGTCTCGGCGGTGCTGGGCGCGCTGACCCATGTGGTGTGGGACGCGTTCACCCACCACGACCGGTGGGGGACGCGGCTGATTCCGGCCATCGGGCGGGACCGTCCGGCGGGCGTGCCGCTGTACTCGTGGCTGCAGTACGGCTCGTCCGCGGTGGGTGCCGTGGTGATCGTGTTCTTCCTGGTGCGAGCGTTGCGCCGGACGCCCGGCGGGGAACCGGCCGGAGTGCCGGCGCTGTCCGTGCGGGACCGGTGGTGGGCGCTGGCGGTGATCGGCGGCTGTGTGCTGGCCGGGGCGGTGCAGCGGGTCGCGGGGTGGTCGGGGCGGCAGGGCGCGCCGGGGCGGCCGTGGGAGCTGCTGCCCACCCTGTGCTTCGGAGTGGGCGCCGGAGGAGTTCTGGGGCTGCTGCTGTACGCCGTCGGCGTCAGGGTGTGGCGTCCGGGCCCGGTTCCGGACGGCTCTGAGACTGCGGTGGGCGCCGGTGGCCCGGTCGGGGCGAGCCGGGGGCGGCCGGTCTCTCGGTGAGGGACGCGACGAAGACGGTGACGGTGTGCCGGGGGCGGCGCGACCTCGGGGTCAGGGTGAGCGCGAGGTCGAGGTAGCCGCGGGCCAGGTCCATCCATGCGCGCCAGTCCGGGACGTGGCCCGCGCGGGCGGTCAGACCGGCGAATCCGCGCCGGAGACGGTCGGCGGCCCTGCGGACGGTCGTGGCCAGATCGGCCGGGATGCGGGCGGTGCTTGCGTCGGCCGCGAGGGCCGGGACCGGCGAGGCAGGCAGGGCCTGCACGGAAGCGGTGTCCGCCCAGACCCGGGGGGCTGCCTCGGGCGTCCGGCGGTGAAGCATGCGTATACCCATGCCCGCAGTTTTGCGCCTCCGGGGGCCGGGGGGCGTTTTGGCGGGGGCCACGTGAGTGACGGCCCCTCCGGGGGTTCCGCCGACTTGATTGCCCGGGGGCAGTCGGTTGCGCTGGTGGGGGGACGGGGCGAGGGCGGGGCGCCGTGGGCTGAGACACGGGGGCGGAAGTAGCCAGGGGCCGTGGGCGGTCGGTTGCGCCGGTGGTGGTGGGGGGACGGGGCGCCGCGGGGGTGAGACACGGGGGCGGGAGCCAGGGGCCGGGAGTCGGGGCCCTGGGGCGCGGCACGGTGCCGGGAGCGGAATGCAGTGGGGACCCGCTCGCCGAAGCCGGGCGCCATGGGATGCGACGCGGCGCCGACGCGGCGCCGGAGGCGGGGACGCCGTGAGACACGCTGCCGGAAGCCGGGCGTCGCGGGATGCGGCCGTGCCGGGGCGCCGTGGGGTGCGGCAGCGTGCCGGGAGCGGGGGTGCCGGGCGCAGGGCACCCCCGCTGACGCGACGCGGGCTAGTGCGCTGCGGATTCCCAGTCCGGGCCCACACCCACCGAGACGTCCAGGGGGGCGCGGAGCTGGACGGCGTTCGTCATCTCGCGGCGGACGATCTCCTCGGTGGCCGCCCGCTCGCCGGGTGCGATCTCCAGGACGATTTCGTCGTGGACCTGCAGGAGCATGCGGGACTTGAGGCCCGCCGCCCGCAGCGCGTCGCCCACCTTGAGCATGGCGATCTTGACGATGTCGGCCGCCGTGCCCTGGATGGGCGCGTTGAGGGCCATGCGCTCGGCCGCCTCCCGGCGCTGCCGGTTGTCGCTGTTGAGGTCGGGCAGGTAGCGGCGGCGCCCGAAGAGCGTCGCCGTGTAGCCCGTCGCCCGGGCCTCGTCGACCGCTCGGCGCAGGTAGTCGCGGACCCCGCCGAAGCGCTCGAAGTACGCGTCCATGAGGGCACGCGCCTCCGCCGCCTCGATGTTCAGCTGCTGGGAGAGGCCGAACGCCGACAGACCGTACGCCAGGCCGTAGGACATGGCCTTGATCTTGCGGCGCATCTCCGCGTCCACCGCGGTGGGCTCGACGCCGAAGACCTGGGAGGCGGCCGTGGTGTGCAGGTCCTCGCCGGAGGTGAACGCCCGGATCAGGCCCTCGTCCTCCGAGAGGTGGGCCATCACGCGCAGCTCGATCTGGCTGTAGTCGGCGGTCATCAGGGACTCGAAGCCCTCACCGACGACGAAGCCGCGGCGGATCGCCCGGCCCTCGTCGGTGCGGACCGGGATGTTCTGCAGGTTCGGGTCCGTGGAGGAGAGCCGGCCGGTCGCGGCCACCGTCTGGTTGAAGGTGGTGTGGATACGGCCGTCACCCGCGATGGTCTTGATCAGGCCCTCGACGGTGACGCGCAGCTTCGCCTGCTCCCGGTGCCTGAGCATGATCACCGGAAGTTCGTTGTCGGTCTGGGCGGCGAGCCAGGCCAGCGCGTCGGCGTCGGTCGTGTAGCCGGTCTTGGTCTTCTTGGTCTTGGGCAGGGCCAGCTCGCCGAAGAGGACCTCCTGGAGCTGCTTGGGCGAGCCCAGGTTGAACTCGTGGCCGGCCGCCGCGTGCGCCTCCTTCACGGCCTGCTGCACGGCGCCCGCGAACGTCTGCTCCATCGCTTCGAGGTGCGCGCGGTCGGCCGCGATGCCCTGCCGCTCCATGCCGGCGAGCAGGGCGGAGGTCGGCAGTTCCATGTCCCGCAGCAGATCCGCGGCGCCCACCTCCTCGAGGCGGTCCGTGAAGACCTCGCCGAGGTCCAGGACGGTGCGGGCCTGGATCATCAGGGCCTCGGCCTCGGCGCCCTCGTCCGCGCCGAACGCCAGCTGGCCGTCGGCCGCGGCGGCGGGGCCCAGCTCGCGGTGCAGGTACTCCAGCGACAGCGCGTCCAGGTCGAAGGAGCGGCGGCCCGGCTTGACCAGGTAGGCGGCGAGCGCGGTGTCCATGCGAACGCCCTCGATGCTCCAGCCGTGCTCGGCGAAGACGCGCATGGCGCCCTTGGCGTTGTGGAACACCTTGGGGCGGTCGGCGTCGGCCAGCCAGGCCCTGAACGCGTTCTCGTCGGCCTCGTCCAGCTCGGCGGGGTCGAACCAGGCGGCCGCTCCCCCGGGCGCCGCCAGGGCGACCTCGGCGACCGAGCCGGCGCCCAGCGCCCAGGTGTCGACGGTGGCCACGCCCAGGCCCTGGTCGCCGTGCCCGGCCAGCCAGGGGGCCAGCTCGCCGGTGCGCAGGATCGTGCCGTCGATCTCCACGCCGTCCGTGGCGACCGGAGTGCTCTCGGCCTCCTCCCCACCGGGATCGACGGCGAAGAGGCGCTCGCGCAGGGACGGATTGCGGATCTCCAGGGTGTCCAGGATCATCGCGACGGCCTTGCGGTCGTACGGGGACCGCTCCAGGTCGGCGACCGTCCGCTCCAGCTCGACCTGGCGCTCCAGCTCGGTGAGGACGCGGTTGAGCTTGACCGACTCCAGGTGGTCGCGGAGGTTCTGCCCGGCCTTGCCCTTGACCTCGTCGACCCGCTCGACCAGCTCCGCGAACGAGCCGAACTGGTTGATCCACTTCGCGGCGGTCTTCTCACCGACGCCCGGGATGCCGGGGAGGTTGTCGGACGGGTCGCCGCGCAGGGCCGCGAAGTCCGGGTACTGCGCGGGCGTCAAGCCGTACTTCTCGAAAACCTTCTCCGGGGTGAACCGGGTCAGCTCCGAGACGCCCTTCGTGGGGTAGAGCACGGTGGTGTGCTCGCTGACCAGCTGGAAGGAGTCGCGGTCACCGGTGACGATCAGCACCTCGAAGCCCGCGGCCTCGGCCTGGGTGGCGAGCGTGGCGATCACGTCGTCCGCCTCGAAGCCCGCGACGGCGAAGCGCGGGGCGTGCATCGCGTCGAGCAGCTCGCCGATCAGCTCGACCTGGCCCTTGAACTCGTCCGGCGTCTTGGAGCGGTTCGCCTTGTACTCCGTGAACTGCTCGGAGCGCCAGGTCTTGCGCGAGACGTCGAAGGCCACCGCGAAGTGCGTGGGCTCCTCGTCACGCAGGGTGTTGGCCAGCATCGACGCGAAACCGTAGATCGCGTTCGTCGGCTGGCCGGTCGCGGTCGTGAAGTTCTCCGCGGGCAGCGCGAAGAACGCGCGGTAGGCCAGCGAGTGCCCGTCCATGAGCATCAGCCGCGGACGGGTCCCGCCGGGGGTCTTGTCGGTCTTCTTCGATGCTGTCTTCGCCACGCCCCCGATCCTGCCACGCCGCACTGACACCGCGGGCCGCTCGCCCCCGGCGGCCGCGACCGGGACGGCGGTCTCCGCCCCGGGCAGCCGCCCAGGGGAGGGGAGAGGACGGGCACGGCGGCAGCGGCGAAGGGGGGCGGCGGCGTCGTCGGTCGTCGTGGGAGGATCGGCGGCGTACTTCACACACACGGTCGAGGTACATCTCACACGCAGTCGAAGGGGAGCGTGCGATGGCGACGAAGCCGCCCAAGGGTGATCCGGTCCAGGACGCACCGCAGGTCGCGGAGCCGAAGCACGCGGCCGCGGGACTGCCGGCCATCGGGCACACCCTGCGCATCGCCCAGCAGCAGATGGGCGTGAAGCGCACCGCGCTGACCCTGCTGCGGGTGAACCAGAAGAACGGTTTCGACTGCCCGGGCTGCGCCTGGCCCGAGCCGGAACACCGGCACACGGCGGAGTTCTGCGAGAACGGCGCGAAGGCGGTCGCCGAGGAGGCCACCCTGCGCCGGGTGACACCCGAGTTCTTCGCCGCGCACTCCGTCGCGGACCTGGCCACCAGAAGCGGCTACTGGCTGGGCCAGCAGGGGCGGCTCACGCACCCCATGTACCTCCCCGAAGGGGGCGAGCACTACGAGCCGGTCGGCTGGGAGCGCGCCTTCGACATCATCGCCGAGGAGATCGACGCCCTCGGCTCCCCCGACGAGGCCGTCTTCTACACCTCGGGCCGCACCAGCAACGAGGCGGCGTTCCTGTACCAGCTCTTCGCGCGCGAGCTGGGCACGAACAACCTGCCGGACTGCTCGAACATGTGCCACGAGTCGTCGGGCTCGGCACTGACCGAGACCATCGGCATCGGGAAGGGCAGCGTCCTGCTGGAGGACCTGTACCAGGCCGATCTGATCATCGTCGCCGGGCAGAACCCGGGGACGAACCACCCGCGCATGCTCTCCGCACTGGAGAAGGCGAAGGCGAACGGCGCGCGGGTCATCAGCGTCAACCCGCTGCCCGAGGCGGGCCTGGAGCGCTTCAAGAACCCGCAGACCGCGCAGGGCATGCTCCGGGGTGCCGCGCTCACCGATCTGTTCCTGCAGATCCGCATCGGCGGCGACCAGGCGCTGTTCCGTCTCCTGAACAAGCTGATCCTGGAGACGGAGGGCGCGGTCGACGAGGAGTTCGTCCGCGAACACACCCACGGGTACGAGGAGTTCGCCGAGGCCGCCCGGGCCGCCGACTGGGCCGGGACGCTCGCGGCCACCGGTCTCACGCGTGCGGAGATCGAGGAGGCCCTCGGCATGGTCCTCGCGTCGAAGCGGACCATCGTCTGCTGGGCCATGGGCCTCACCCAGCACAAGCACTCGGTGCCGACCATCCGCGAGGTGGTCAACTTCCTGCTGCTGCGCGGCAACATCGGCCGTCCGGGCGCGGGCGTGTGTCCGGTGCGCGGCCACTCCAACGTGCAGGGCGACCGCACGATGGGCATCTTCGAGCGGCCGGCGCCGGCCTTCCTGGACGCGCTGGAGAAGGAGTTCGGGTTCGCGCCGCCGCGCGAGCACGGCTTCGACGTGGTCCGGGCCATCCGCGCGCTGCGGGACGGCGAGGCGAAGGTGTTCTTCGCGATGGGCGGCAACTTCGTGTCGGCGTCCCCGGACACCGAGGTGACCGAGGCGGCGATGCGGCGCGCCCGGCTGACCGTGCACGTGTCGACCAAGCTGAACCGCTCGCACGTCGTCACGGGCGCGCGGGCGCTGATCCTGCCGACGCTGGGGCGGACGGAACGCGATCTGCAGGGCAGTGGTGAGCAGTTCGTGACGGTGGAGGACTCCATGGGCATGGTGCACGCCTCGCGCGGGCGCCTCGCCCCGGCGGGTCCCCGGCTCAAGTCCGAGCCGGCCATCATCTGCGGCCTCGCGCGCCGGGTGCTCGGCGAGAAGAGCGTCGTGCCGTGGGAGGAGTTCGAGAAGGACTACGGGACGATCCGCGACCGCATCGCGCGCGTGGTCCCCGGCTTCCAGGACTTCAACGCGCGCGTGGCCCGGCCGGGTGGCTTCACGCTGCCGCACGCCCCGCGCGACGAGCGCCGCTTCCCGACCGCCACGGGCAAGGCGAACTTCACGGCGGCGCCGGTGGAGTACCCCGCGCTGCCCGAGGGCCGGCTGCTGCTGCAGACGCTGCGCTCGCACGACCAGTACAACACCACGATCTACGGGCTCGACGACCGCTACCGGGGCATCACGGGCGGGCGCCGGGTGGTGCTGGTCAATGCGGACGACGCGCGCGCACTCGGGGTGGAAGAGGGGTCGTACGTGGATCTGGTGAGCGAGTGGAGGGACGGGGTGGAGCGGCGGGCGCCCGGTTTCCGGGTCGTGCTCTATCCGACGGCGCGCCGCTGCGCGGCGGCCTACTACCCCGAGACGAACGTGCTCGTCCCGCTGGACGCCACCGCCGACACCAGCAACACCCCGGCCAGCAAGTCCGTCGTCGTACGCCTCGAGACGCGCGTCCGGGACGACGCCCGGGCACATGCCGGTGGCGGCGCCCGGGAAGACGTCCGGGACGGCGCCGAGGACCAGGACGGGGACCCGGCCCGGGACCGCGCCGGCGACCGTCTGGAACAATCGGCGACCGACTGAGCGTTTGCTCAGCCAAGGACACGTGCACGACGAACGGAGCCGGCCGATGGGCGAGCAGCAGCGAGTGGAGTTCCCGCAGGAGATCATCGACGAGTACGCGGCGCTCGGTGTGGATCTGCCGGCCCTGTTCTCGGCGGGACACCTCGGCACGCGAATGGGTGTCGAGATCCTGGAGGCCTCGGCGGAGAAGGTCGTCGGGACCATGCCGGTGGAGGGCAACACCCAGCCGTACGGCCTGCTGCACGGGGGCGCGTCGGCGGTGCTGGCGGAGACGCTCGGCTCGGTCGGCTCCATGCTCCACGGCGGCAGCTCGAAGATCGCGGTCGGTGTGGACCTGAACTGCACCCACCACCGCGGGGCCCGTTCCGGCCTGGTGACCGGTGTGGCCACGCCCGTGCACCGGGGCCGCTCGACGGCGACGTACGAGATCGTGATCACGGACGAGGAGGACCGCCGGGTGTGCACCGCCCGGCTGACCTGCCTGTTGCGGGACGTGAAGCCGGGCGACGAGGCCCACGCGCGCCCCGTCGGCGGCTGACCCGACCCCCACCGGGGCGTCGTCTTCCCGCCGGGCTCAGGCTCCGGCCACTGCCCCCACGGGCCCGATGCCCCGGCCGGCCGTCACCCCCGGCCGTCCGTCGCCCCACACACACATCGCGCCACGGCACCGCCCCCCACTCCGCGCCCCGGCCCCACCCGGCAGGGGCGTTGCCCCCCACCGCGCCCCGGCCCCGCCCGGCCGGGCCGTTGCCCCCACCGCGCTCCGCCTACTGCTCCCCGCCCGGCCGTTGCCCCTCGCCGCCCCTCCCCTTAGCTTCGGCACATGGGACGGCGAGGCGGCCCCCGGGCGGGGGCGGGAGTGCTGGCGGCCGGACTCGCGCTGCCGGCGCTGCTGTGCGCGACGGGCTGCGACCGGTCCGGCGGCCCACCGCACGCCGCCCCCGCACACACCCCGGCCTCCGGATCACCGACGTCCGGATCACCGACGGTCACTTCGCCGACGGTCACTTCGCCGACGGCCGGGGCAGCGACGTCCGGGTCACCGTCGGCCAGTTCGCCGGCGGCCGGGTCACCACGTTCCGGCTCCCCGGCGTCCGACGTCGGTCTGTGCACAAGGCTCGTCGCGCACTGGTCGCGCGAGGTGCTCGACAGCGGCACCTACGGCGACTACCAGTCGACAGGGCTGTCCAATGGGCAATACGAGATCCTCCGGAGCGTCGTGGACGCGGCGCGGGACGTGAAACGGCGCCAAGGGACGGCGGCGGCGGAGGAGTTGATCGGCCGTCAGGCGCGCCGGGCGTGTACCGAGCGCTACCGTCACGGCGCCCCCGGCGGAGATCCATGGCGATGAGCGGAAGTCCCCGGCGATGAGCGGAAGTCCCCGGCGATGAACGGAGCCCCCTGGCGATGAGCGGCATCGGCCCCGTGGAGCCCGGCGAGGGCACCGGCGCCCGGGACAACCCGGCTGCGCGGAACGCTCGTTCGGCCGGACGCACGCGTACGGCGCTCGTCTCGTGGTACCGGCGGCACCGGCGCGCCGCCCGCGCCCTCCTCGCGCTGGCCGTTCTGCTCGGCGGCGGTGGGTATCTCTTCGCCACCCGGCCGCGGCAGCCGCCGCACGACCCGACTCCCCCGGCCGAAGTGCCGTACCCGGCACAGGCGGTGGGCGTGACGTACCTCGCCGGCCGGACCACCGCGGCGGGCGCCCCGCCCCGGAGCTTCAGCTTCGAGGTGCTGCTGAACGTGGAGTCGGGGCCGCCGGTCACCGTGACCGGCGTGACCCAGCCGTACGCGGGGCTGACCCTGACGACGGACCCCCCGGCGCCCTTCCGGACGAGAGCGGGTACGGCCCGGAGGATCACCGTGACGATGCACGTGACGCAATGCCGGAAAGTACCGATGGACGCCGGACTTCCTTTCCTGGACGTAACTCTGCGTAATACGCGCGCAATACAGAATCACAGTTTCATCCTCGGTTCCCGCTACGCACAGCACCTCTCCCAGGCCCTGAAAGTCGCCTGCAGCAACAGTGTTACGTCATCACCAAAACCCTTGAGACGCCTGGACTGATCAAGGTGGGTCCTGCGAGTTCTCACCATGCGGACAGGGCGAAACGGCCGGAATTCCGCCGTTCCCCCCACGCCGTACCGCTCTGCATTACCTCGTGTCATAACAAGAGCGTCACAGCATCGGTCAGACTCTCCTCCACGTTCCCTGCACACGCTTAGAGTCACGGCCAGTCACCGCGCCGTCGGATTCTCACTCCGGCCCGTCACACTTCGGCCAGGCGCGCGGCTCGACCGTCTCCACGGGGATGCGGTCGTCCAGGGGAAAGGACTGATCGTGCGTCAACGTTCGCTCATCGCCATCACCGCCGCTCTGGCGTCGGGAGCGCTCACCCTCACCGCCTGCGGCTCGCGCGACAGCGGCGACAAGGGCTCGGACTCCGGCAACGGCGGCACCACCGTCGTCATCGGCATCGACGCCCCGCTGACCGGCGACCTGTCCGCGCTCGGCCTGGGCATCCGGAACTCGGTGGACCTCGCGGCCAGGCAGGCCAACAAGAAGAACTACGTCAAGGGCGTCACCTTCAAGGTCGAAGCCACCGACGACCAGGCGCAGCCCTCCTCCGGCCAGGCCAACGCCACCAAGTTCGTCGGCAACAAGGACGTCCTCGGCGTCGTGGGCCCGCTGAACTCCTCCGTGGCCCAGTCGATGCAGAAGGTCTTCGACGACGCCAAGCTGGTCCAGGTGTCGCCGGCCAACACCAACCCCGCGCTGACGCAGGGCGACAACTGGCAGAAGTCGAAGGCCCGGCAGTACAAGTCGTACTTCCGCACCGCGACCACGGACGCCATCCAGGGCCCGTTCGCCGCCCAGTACGTCTACAACAAGGCCAAGAAGACCAAGGTCTTCGTCATCGACGACAAGAAGACCTACGGCGCCGGTCTCGCCGCCACCTTCACCGAGGAGTTCAAGAAGCTCGGCGGCAAGGTGGTGGGCACCGAGCACATCAACCCCGACACCAAGGACTTCTCCGCCGTCGCCACCAAGGTGAAGAACTCCGGCGCCCAGGTGGTCTACTACGGCGGCGAGTACCCGCAGGCCGGACCGCTCAGCAAGCAGATCAAGGCCGCCGGCGCCAAGGTGCCGCTGGTCGGCGGCGACGGCATCTACGCCGACGACTTCATCAAGCTGGCCGGCGCCTCGGGCGGCGGCGACCTGGCCACCTCGGTCGGCGCCCCGGTCGAGACCCTGCCCTCCGCCAAGGAGTTCGTCGCCAACTACAAGGCGGCCGGCTACAAGGAGGCCTACGCCGCGTACGGCGGTTACTCCTACGACTCGGCCTGGTCGATCATCGAGGCCGTCAAGAAGGTCGTGGACGGCAACGGCGGCAAGCTGCCGGACGACGCCCGCGCGAAGGTCACCGAGGCCATGCAGAACGTCTCCTTCGACGGTGTGACCGGCAAGGTCTCCTTCGACGAGTTCGGTGACGCGACCAACAAGCAGCTCACCGTCTACTCCGTCACGGGCACCGCCTGGAAGGCCGTGGAGTCCGGCACCTACAACGGCAGCTGACCCACACACCCGCACCACCAGAGCCGCGCGGGGCGCTGTTCCACTGGCGTCCCGCGCGGACTCGCATCCGGCCTCATCCGTCGAACGTCCGAAAGTCTCGGAGGACATGCGGTGAACGAACTGCCGCAGCAGCTGGTCAACGGCCTGCTACTAGGATCCATGTACGGGCTGGTCGCCATCGGCTACACAATGGTCTACGGCATCGTCCAGCTCATCAACTTCGCCCACGGCGAGATATTCATGACCGGAGCCTTCGGTGCGCTCACGGTCTACGCGTACGTCCTTCCCGACGGCACCTCGATGTGGGTGGCCCTGCCGCTCATGCTCGTCGGCGCCATCGTGGTCGCCGTCACCATCGCCGTGGGGGCGGAACGGTTCGCCTACCGTCCGCTGCGCACCGCGCCCCGCCTCGCGCCCCTGATCACCGCCATCGGCCTCTCCCTCGCGCTCCAGCAGGCGGTGTGGGCCTGGTACCCCGGGGCCAAGTCCGCCCGCACCTTCCCGAGCATCCCGGGCGGCCCCTTCGAGATCGGCAACGTCACCGTCCAGACCGGTGACGTCTTCCTGGTCGCCGCCGCCCCCCTCTCCATGGCCTTCCTCGCCTACTTCGTGATGCGCACCCGCACCGGACGCGGCATGCAGGCCACCGCCCAGGACCCGGACACCGCGAAGCTGATGGGCGTCAACACCGACCGCATCATCGTGGTCGCCTTCGCCCTCGGCGCCACCTTCGCCGCCGTCGGCTCGGTCGCCTACGGCCTGAAGTACGGCCAGATCGACTTCCGCATGGGCTTCATCCTCGGCCTGAAGGCCTTCACCGCGGCCGTCCTCGGCGGCATCGGCAACATCTACGGCGCCATGCTCGGCGGCCTCGTCCTCGGAGTCGCCGAGGCACTGTCCACCGCCTACATCGCGGACATCCCCGGCATGGACAAGTTCGGCAGCCAGTCCTGGGCAGACGTCTGGGCGTTCGTACTCCTCATCCTCGTGCTGCTGTTCAGGCCACAGGGCCTGCTCGGCGAGCGCGTGGCGGACAGGGCGTGACACCGATGACCACACAGACCACCGCATCCGAGACCCCGGAGACCCCGGACGCCCCCACGGCCGCGCAGTCCGGTCTCATCGGCCTCCCCGCCCCGCTCGGGCGGGCCCTCGCCACCGGCGGCAGCGCGCTCACCGTCGTCTCGACGTTCCTCGCCTGGACCTGGACCGCCAGGTTCCCCGGCGACCTCACCGTCTACGGCTACCCGGGCGGCCTGCAGGTCCTCGTCCTCATCGGCGGTGTCCTCACCGCCCTCCTCGGCCTCTCCTCCTACGGCGTCAAGGGCCTCGGATGGCTCACCCCGGGCAGCGCCGACGGCGCGCTCAAGCTGTCCGCGCTCGGCACCTTCGCCACCGCCTGGTTCACGGTCATCGCGATCGCCGCCAGGCTCGGCGGCGTGGTGAACCTGGAGCCCGGCGGCTTCGTCGTCGCCCTCACCACGCTGGCGGCCCTGATCGGCGCGCTGGCCCTGCCCTTCGAGCGGCCGGCCCCGGATCCCATCGACCCGGACGACACCGCCTGGGAGCAGTTCCGCCACAGCCGGCGGCACAACTGGAACGTCTTCAAGGCGGCCTTCGCCTCCCGCACCCCGGCTCCGGCCGCCAAGCTGCCCGCGTACGCCGACATCCTCGTCATCGCCGCGGTCATGGCCCTCGGCCTGATCGTCTTCACCTACGGCATCGGCACCGAGTACGACGAGCTGTTCGTCGGCTTCCTCATCACCGCAGGCTGCGGCTTCGGCGCCATCGCCAAGGCCGGGCTCGTGGCCCGGGTCTCGGAGATCACCGCCCGCCACCGCGTCATCACCATGACCGGCGCCTTCGTCGCCGCGGCCGCCTTCCCGTTCACCCAGTCCGACGACCAGTACGCGACGATCGGCGTCTACATCCTGATCTTCGCCACGGTCGCCCTCGGCCTGAACATCGTCGTCGGCCTCGCCGGCCTCCTCGACCTCGGTTACGTCGCCTTCCTCGGTGTCGGCGCCTACACCGCGGCCCTGGTCTCCGGCTCGCCGTCCTCGCCCCTGCACGTGCACTGGCCGTTCTGGGCCTCCGCGGTGCTCGGCGCGGTCGTCGCCATGGTGTTCGGCGTCCTCATCGGCGCCCCGACCCTGCGGCTGCGCGGCGACTACCTGGCCATCGTCACCCTCGGCTTCGGTGAGATCTTCCGCATCACCGTCCTCAACATGGACGGCACGTCCGGCCCGGACGTCACCAACGGCTCCAACGGCATCTCCTCCATCCCGAACCTCGACATCCTCGGGTTCGACTTCGGCCAGGAGCACCAGCTGTTCGGCGCCACCATCGGCCGGTTCGCGAACTACTTCCTGCTGATGCTGCTCGTCACGCTGCTGGTCGTCGTGGTGTTCCGGCGCAGCAGCGACTCCCGCATCGGCCGCGCCTGGATCGCCATCCGCGAGGACGAGACCGCCGCGCTGGCCATGGGCATCAACGGGTTCCGCGTCAAGCTCATCGCGTTCGCGCTCGGCGCCTGCCTGGCCGGCCTCGCCGGCTCCGTGCAGGCCCACGTCACCTACACCGTGACGCCGGAGCAGTACCAGTTCGCCCACGTCGTCCCGCCCAACTCGGCCTTCCTGCTGGCCGCCGTGGTCCTCGGCGGCATGGGCACGATCGCCGGCCCGCTGGTCGGCGCGGCCCTGCTCTACCTGATCCCGGCCAAGCTCCAGTTCCTGGGCGACTACCAGCTCTTCGCCTTCGGCGTCGCGCTCGTGCTGCTGATGCGCTTCCGCCCCGAGGGCATCATCCCCAACCGGCGCCGCCAACTCGAATTCCACGAAGAGGCCGAAGCGCCCGCCGTCCTCAGCAAGGCAGGGGCCTGACCGATGACCACCGACACCACCATCAAGGACGCCGCCCCCGGCGCCTCCGCACCCGAAGAGGTCGTGCTCGACGCCCGCGGCGTCACCATGCGCTTCGGCGGCCTGACCGCCGTACGCAATGTCGACCTCACGGTCAACAGCGGCGAGATCGTCGGCCTGATCGGCCCCAACGGCGCCGGCAAGACGACCTTCTTCAACTGCCTGACCGGCCTGTACATCCCCACCGAGGGCGAGGTCCGCTACAAGGGCGCCCTCCTGCCGCCGAAATCCTTCAAGGTCACCGCGGCCGGCGTCGCCCGGACCTTCCAGAACATCCGTCTGTTCGCCAACATGACGGTCCTGGAGAACGTGCTCGTCGGCCGTCACACCCGCACCAGAGAGGGCCTGTGGTCCGCCCTGCTGCGCGGCCCGGGCTTCCACCGGGCCGAGGCCGCCTCCCGGGCGCGGGCCATGGAACTCCTGGAGTTCGTCGGCCTGGAGAACAAGGCGGAGCACCTGGCCCGCAACCTGCCCTACGGCGAGCAGCGCAAGCTGGAGATCGCCCGGGCGATGGCGAGCGAGCCCGGCCTGCTGCTCCTGGACGAGCCGACCGCCGGCATGAACCCGCAGGAGACCCGGGCCACCGAGGAACTGGTCTTCGCCATCCGGGACCGGGGCATCGCCGTACTCGTCATCGAGCACGACATGCGCTTCATCTTCAACCTCTGTGACCGCGTCGCCGTCCTGGTGCAGGGCGAGAAGCTCGTCGAGGGCGACAGCGCGACCGTGCAGGGCGACGAACGCGTCGTCGCCGCCTACCTCGGCGAGCCCTACGAGGACGCTCCCGGCGACGAGGAGGTCGCCGAGGTCGAGGCGGCCGAGGCGCACGCCGAGACCACGACGGACGCCGCGCCCGGCAAGGAGAACGACCGATGACCGCACTGCTCGAAGTGGAGGACCTGCGGGTCGCCTACGGCAAGATCGAGGCCGTCAAGGGCATCTCCTTCAAGGTCGAGGCCGGTCAGGTGGTCACCCTCATCGGCACCAACGGCGCCGGCAAGACCACCACGCTGCGCACGCTGTCCGGTCTGCTCAAGCCGGTCGGCGGGCAGATCCGGTTCAACGGCAGGTCGCTGAAGAAGATCCCGGCCCACGACGTGGTCGCGCTGGGCCTCGCCCACTCCCCCGAGGGGCGGCACATCTTCCCGCGCATGACCATCGAGGACAACCTGCGCCTCGGCGCGTTCCTGCGCAACGACAAGCCGGGCATCGAGAAGGACATCCAGCGCGCCTACGACCTCTTCCCCATCCTCGGGGAGCGCAGGAAGCAGGCCGCGGGCACCCTCTCGGGCGGTGAGCAGCAGATGCTGGCGATGGGCCGCGCCCTGATGTCCCAGCCGAAGCTGCTGATGCTGGACGAGCCGTCCATGGGCCTGTCACCGATCATGATGCAGAAGATCATGGCGACGATCGCCGAGCTGAAGTCCCAGGGCACCACCATCCTGCTGGTCGAGCAGAACGCCCAGGCGGCGCTCTCGCTGGCCGACCAGGGCCATGTCATGGAGGTGGGCTCCATCGTGCTGTCCGGCACGGGGCAGGACCTGCTGCACGACGAGTCCGTGCGCAAGGCCTATCTCGGCGAGGACTGACCGGTCCCGCCGGCCGGACCGCGGCGAGGCCCGCGCCCTCTTCTCCGGGGCGCGGGCCTCGTCGTGCACGTGCTCGGCACGCAGCCGATCGCCCTGCCCGGCACCGCGGGAGTGCCCGGCGTGCGGGGCTCAGTCCTTCTTGCCGGTCTTCTTCTCCTCGCTGTCCGCGATGACGGCCTCGGCGACCTGCTGCATCGACATGCGGCGGTCCATGGAGGTCTTCTGGATCCAGCGGAAGGCGGCCGGCTCGGTCAGGCCGTACTCGGTCTGCAGGACGGACTTGGCGCGGTCGACCAGCTTGCGGGTCTCCAGCCGCAGGGTGAGGTCGGCGACCTCCTGCTCCAGCTGCTTCAGCTCGGTGAAGCGGGAGACGGCCATCTCGATCGCCGGGACGACGTCGCTCTTGCTGAACGGCTTGACCAGGTAGGCCATGGCACCGGCGTCCCGGGCCCGCTCCACCAGGTCGCGCTGCGAGAAGGCGGTGAGCATCAGGACCGGGGCGATGGACTCCTCGGCGATCTTCTCGGCCGCGGAGATGCCGTCGAGCTTGGGCATCTTCACGTCCAGGATGACCAGGTCCGGCTTGTGCTCACGGGCCAGCTCGACGGCCTGCTCACCGTCCCCGGCCTCGCCGACGACGGTGTACCCCTCCTCCTCGAGCATCTCTTTGAGGTCGAGCCGGATCAGGGCCTCGTCCTCGGCGATGACGACACGGGTCGTCAGCGGAGGCACGTGCGACTTGTCGTCGTCGGGCGCGTCTACGGGCTGGGGCGACTCGGCGGTCACGGGGGCTCCTCGTTCAGGGCAGGGGTACTGCTGACAAGAGCCTACCTAGCTACGGTATGGTGTACGCGCGGAGGGTCAGGGAAACCTTTGATTCTGCGAGCCCCGGTAGCCCAATTGGCAGCAGGCAATGGATTCAAAACCCATACAGTGTCGGTTCGAGTCCGACCCGGGGCACTTTTCCTTTGATTCAAAGGTCGCTCATCTAAGCGGAGGATCACGTTCGTGTGGTTCTCCGCTTTTTGCTGCGCGTTGCGCGAGTCAGCCACCCAGAGTGGTCACGACATCGGCACGCGCAAGCGAGCACTCTCGCTGGTGGCACAGGGGCGCAGTCTCAGCTCCGTGAGCAGGGAGACGGGGATATCCCGCTACGCGATCCGCTCGTGGCAGACACGCGTCGAGCCCGTCCATCGCGTCGGTAGGCCCTGTCCCCGCTGCCAAGAGGTCCCCTCTCCGCCTGAGGACCCTGCCGCTTATGCCTACCTTCTCGGGCTGTACCTCGGTGACGGCTGCATCAGCGCTCATCACAGAGGCGTCTATTTCATGCGCGTCACCTTGGACGCCGCGTGGCCGGGGATCATCGATGCGTGTGAGGAGGCACTTCGCGCGGTGCGCCCCGAGAACAGCGCCTCCCGCGTCCGGAGAGAGGGTTGTGTCGTGGTCACCAGCACCAGCAAACACTGGCCCTGCCTCTTCCCCCAGCACGGCCCCGGCAAGAAGCACGAGCGTGCGATCGTCCTCGAAGCCTGGCAGCAAGCCGTCGTCGACGCCCACCCCTGGGACTTCGTCCGCGGTCTCATCCACTCCGACGGCTGCCGCATCACCAACTGGACGACGCGCCTCGTCGCCGGTGAGCGGAAGCGGTACGAGTATCCGCGGTACTTCTTCACCAACAAGTCCGACGACATCCGGGCCCTTTACACCGACACCCTCGACCGGCTCGGTGTCGAGTGGACGCACTGCACCCGCGGCGGCGTCCCGTTCACCATCTCCGTCGCCCGAAAGGCCGACGTGGCCCTCATGGACACCCACGTCGGCCCCAAGCACTGAAAAGGTCCGCCGGCCGTCACTTCGGGCTGTCGTCCTCGCCGATGTGGTGGACGCGGACCATGTTGGTCGAACCGGAGACCCCGGGCGGAGAGCCGGCCGTGATCACCACGATGTCCCCCTTGGCGCAGCGGCCGTACTTCAGCAGCAGTTCGTCGACCTGGTCGACCATGGCGTCCGTGGAGTCCACGTGCGGGCCGAGGAAGGTCTCGGCGCCCCAGGTGAGGCTGAGCTGGGAGCGGGTGGCCGGCTCGGGGGTGAACGCCAGCAGCGGGATCGGCGAGCGGTAGCGGGAGAGCCGGCGGGCCGTGTCTCCCGACTGGGTGAACGCCACCAGGAACTTCGCGCCGAGGAAGTCGCCCATCTCGGCGGCGGCCCGGGCGACCGCGCCGCCCTGGGTGCGCGGCTTGTTCCGCTCGGTCAGCGGCGGCAGGCCCCCCGCCAGGATGTCCTCCTCGGCCGCCTCGACGATCTTCGCCATGGTGCGCACGGTCTCGATCGGGTGCTTGCCGACGCTGGTCTCACCGGAGAGCATCACCGCGTCCGTGCCGTCGATGACGGCGTTGGCCACGTCGGAGGCCTCGGCGCGGGTCGGGCGCGAGTTCTCGATCATCGAGTCCAGCATCTGGGTGGCCACGATGACCGGCTTGGCGTTGCGCTTGGCGAGCTTGATGGCGCGCTTCTGGACGATCGGGACCTGCTCCAGCGGCATCTCCACGCCCAGGTCGCCGCGCGCGACCATGATGCCGTCGAAGGCGGCCACGATGCCGTCGATGTTCTGGACCGCCTGCGGCTTCTCGACCTTGGCGATCAGCGGGAGGCGGCGGCCCTCCTCGGCCATGATCCGGTGCACGTCCCTGACGTCGTCGCCGCTGCGCACGAAGGAGAGGGCGACGACGTCGAAGCCGGTGCGCAGCGCCCAGCGCAGGTCGTCCTCGTCCTTCTTGGACAGGGCGGGGACCGAGACGGCGACACCGGGGAGGTTCAGGCCCTTGTGGTCGGAGACCATGCCGCCCTCGACCACCCGGGTGTGGACGCGGGGGCCGTCGACGGCGGTCACCTCCAGGCAGACCTTGCCGTCGTCGACGAGGACGCGTTCGCCGGGGGTGACGTCGGCGGCGAGACCGGCGTAGGTGGTGCCGCACCCGTGCCGGTCGCCTTCGGCGCCCTCTTCCACGGTGATGGTGAAGGTGTCGCCGCGTTCAAGGAGTACCGGTCCTTCGGCGAAGCGTTCGAGGCGGATCTTCGGGCCTTGAAGATCGGCGAGGACTCCGACGCTGCGGCCGGTCTCGTCGGCGGCTTTCCGCACCCGCTGGTAACGCTCCTCGTGTTCGGCGTGCGTGCCGTGGCTGAGGTTGAAGCGGGCGACGTCCATTCCGGCCTCGACCAGTGCCTTGATCTGGTCGTACGAGTCGGTGGCGGGCCCCAATGTACAAACGATCTTTGCTCGGCGCATGGTTCGAGCCTAGGCCTTACCCGTCGGTAGAGAATCCGGGTCGCATGTCGACTCAACAACCTTTACGTGAAGCCTTATTGACAAGTGTTGAATTGTGCGACCCATCGCTCCGATGAGCGAATTTCTGCCCTCGGAGCCTGGCGCATCGGGTCATGCTCAGGTCAGAATCTACGCGCGTCGTCAATCAGCACCGAGGAGACAGAGAGATGCCGTTGAACCGCCGGAAGTTCCTGAAGAAGTCCGCCGCCACCGGGGCGGGGGTGGCGGTCGCCGGCGCGGCGGCGGCTCCGGCGGCCGAGGCTGCGGAGCCCGAGCGGCCGGGACACCACGCGAAGCGGTACTCCCTGACCGTGATGGGCACGACCGACCTGCACGGCAACGTCTTCAACTGGGACTACTTCAAGGACGCCGAGTACTCCGACAAGGCCGGCAACGCGTTGGGCCTGGCGCGGATCTCCACCCTGGTCGACCAGGTGCGCAAGGAGAAGGGCCGCTGCAACACGCTGCTGCTGGACGCCGGTGACACCATCCAGGGCACCCCGCTGGCGTACTACTACGCCAAGGTCGACCCGATCACCGCCAAGGGCGGCCCGGTGCACCCGATGGCGCAGGCGATGAACGCGATCGGGTACGACGCGGCGGCGCTCGGCAACCACGAGTTCAACTACGGCATCGAGACCCTGCGCAGGTTCGAGGACCAGCTGGACTTCCCGCTGCTCGGCGCCAACGCGGTCGACGCCCGGACGCTCAGGCCGGCCTTCCCGCCCTACTTCTTCAAGACGTTCCACGTGCCCGGCGCCAAGCCGGTCAAGGTCGCCGTGCTCGGCCTGACCAACCCCGGCATCGCCATCTGGGACAAGGCCTATGTGCAGGGCAAGCTGAAGTTCGAGGGCCTGGAGGAGCAGGCCGCGAAGTGGGTGCCGAGGCTCAGGTCGATGGGCGCCGACGTGGTGGTGGTCTCCGCGCACTCGGGTACGTCGGGCACGTCGTCGTACGGTGACCAGGTGCCGTACGTGGAGAACGCGGCGGTGAACGTCGCCAGGCAGGTCCCCGGCATCGACGCGATCCTGGTCGGCCACGCGCACGTGGAGATCCCGGAGTTGAAGGTCGTCAACGACCAGACCGGCAGGACGGTCGTGCTCTCCGAGCCGCTGTGCTACGCCGAGCGGCTCACCCTCTTCGACATCGAGCTGGTCTTCGCCAGGGGGAAGTGGGAGGTGGAGTCGGTCTCCGCCTCGCTGCGCAACTCCAACACGGTCGCCGACGACCCGAGGATCACCAAGCTGCTCACCGACGAGCACCGGAAGGTCGTCGCGTACGTCAACCAGGTCGTGGGCAGGGCGACCGAGACGCTGACCACCGTCGAGGCCCGCTACAAGGACGCCCCGATCATCGACCTGATCACCAAGGTCCAGGAGGACGTGGTCAAGGCGGCACTCGCGGGCACCGAGTACGCCTCGCTGCCGGTGATCGCCCAGGCCTCGCCGTTCTCCCGGACCTCCCAGATCCCGGCAGGCGACGTGACCGTCCGGGACCTGTCGAGCCTGTACGTCTACGACAACACGCTGGTCGCCAAGTTGCTGACGGGCGCCCAGGTGCGCGCGTACCTGGAGTACTCGGCGGAGTACTACGCGCAGACGCCCGAGGGTGCGCCGGTGGACGTCGAGAAGCTGACCAACGCGGGCGGCCGCCCGGACTACAACTACGACTACGTCTCGGGCCTGACGTACGACATCGACATCGCCCAGCCGGCCGGTTCGCGGATCCGGAACCTGTCCTTCGGCGGGGTTCCGCTCGACGACACCCGGCAGTTCGTGCTCGCGGTGAACAACTACCGGGCCAACGGCGGCGGCGCGTTCCCGCACGTCGCCACGGCGAAGGAGCTGTGGTCGGAGTCGACGGAGATCCGCACCAGGATCGCGGAGTGGGTGACCGCCAAGGGCGTCCTCGACCCGAAGGACTTCGCCTCGGTGGACTGGAAGCTCACGCGGAACGGCACCCCCGTGTTCTAGAGCCGCTCCGCCCCGTTCACCGGCCCCGTTCGTCACCTGCCTTCGACGAGCGGGGTCAGCCGTTGCACCTGCCGGGCCTGTGGCATCCGGGACCGGTCGTCTTCCAGCCCGAAGGTGGTGAAGGCCGTCCGGACCGGCAGCGGGTAGGGGTCCTTCCCGGTGAGCGAGTTCAGGATGGTGGCGCTGCGCCAGGCGGCGAGGCCGAGGTCGGGGGCGCCGACGCCGTGGGTGTGCAGCTCGGCGTTCTGGACGTACACCGAACCGGTGACCGACGGGTCGAGGACCAGCCGGAAGTTCTCGTCGATGCGGGGCCGGTCGCTGCTGTCGCGGCGCAGATAGGGGTCGAGCCCGGCGAGGATGCGGCCGAGGGGGCGCTCCCGGTAGCCGGTGGCGAGGACGACCGCGCCGGTGGTGAGCCGGGAGCGGCTGCCCTGCTGGAGGTGGTCCAGATGCAGTTCCACGTGGGTGGTGGCGACCCGGCCGGCCGTGCGGACACTGACACCGGGGGTGAGGACGGCGTCGGGCCAGCCGCCGTCCAGGGTGCGCCGGTACAGCTCGTCGTGGATCGCCGCGAGCGTGCCGGCGTCGATGCCCTTGTGCAGCTGCCACTGGGCGGAGACCAGCCGGTCGCGGACCGGTTCGGCGAGGGCGTGGAAGTAGCGGGTGTAGTCGGGTGTGAAGTGCTCCAGGCCGAGCTTGGAGTACTCCATCGGGGCGAACGCCTCCGTGCGGCCGATCCAGTGCAGCTGCTCACGGCCGGCGGGGCGGTGGCGCAGCAGGTCGAGGAAGATCTCGGCACCGGTCTGCCCGGAGCCGACGACGGTCACGTGCCCGGCGGCGAGGACGGTGTCGCGGTGGGCCAGGTAGTCGGCGGCGTGCAGGACGGGCACACCGGGCATGTCCACGAGGGGCCGCAGCGGGTCGGGCACATGGGGGACGGTGCCGACTCCGAGGACGATGTTGTTGGTGTAGGTGCGGCCCAGGGCCTCGGCCTCGCCGTCGGCGTCGAGCTGGGTGAAGTCGACCTCGAACACGTCCCGCTCGGGATTCCAGCGGACGGCGTCGACCTGATGGCGGAAGTGCAGCCCCGGCAGGCTCTGCGCGACCCAGCGGCAGTAGGCGTCGTACTCGGCGCGCTGGATGTGGAAGTGCTCGGAGAAGTAGAAGGGGAAGAGCCGGTCACGGGCCCTGAGGTAGTTCAGGAAGGTCCAGGCGCTGGTGGGGTCGGCGAGGGTCACCAGGTCGGCGAGGAAGGGCACCTGGACGGTGGCCCCGTCGATGAGCAGGCCCGGGTGCCAGTCGAAGCCGGGGCGCTGCTCGTAGAAGACGGCGTCGAGTTCGGCGAGCGGGTGGGCGAGGGCGGCGAGGGAGAGGTTGCACGGTCCGATGCCGATGCCGACCAGGTCGCGTGGGGATGCGGGCTCGTGGCGTGGGGGGATGGTCATGTGGGGGTGGTTCCTTCTGCGAGTTTCAGGAGCTGGGCCAGGTCGTCCGGCCCGGCCTGGGGGTTGAGGAGGGTGGCCTTGAGCCAGAGGCGGCCGTCCAGCCGGGCGCGGCCGAGGACGGCCCGGCCCTCGTGCAGCAGCCTGCGGCGTACGGCGGCCACGGCGGCGTCGTCGGCCGCGGCGGGCCGGAAGAGCACCGTGCTGATGACGGGCGGGGCGTACAGCTCGAAGTCGGGGTGGTCCCGGACCAGCGCGGCGAATTCCCGGGCGCGGGCGCAGACCTGGTCGACGAGGGCGCCGAGGCCGCGGCGTCCCACGGTCTTCAGGGTGACCGCGATCTTGAGGATGTCGGGGCGGCGGCTGGTGCGCAGGGAGCGGCCGAGCAGATCGGGGAGTCCGGCCTCGGTGTCGTCGTCGGCGTTGAGATAGTCGGCGCGCTGGTTCAGTACGGCGAGTTCCCGCGGGCGGGCGACGGCGAGGAGGCCGGCGGCGACCGGCTGCCAGCCGAGCTTGTGCAGGTCGAGGGTGACGGTGTGGGCCGCCTCGAGTCCGGCGAGCCGGTCGTGGTGCCGGTCGCTGAAGAGAAGGCCCGCGCCGTAGGCGGCGTCGACGTGCAGGCGCGCGCCGTGGGCGGCGCACAGCCCGGCGATCTCGGGCAGCGGGTCGATGAGGCCGGCGTCGGTGGTGCCCGCGGTGGCGGCGACCAGCAGGGGGCCGGGTGCGGCAGTGAGGGTCTCGTGCAGGGCGGCCGGATCGAGGATGCCGCGCGGCGCCGGGACGACGACCGGGTCGGGCAGGCCGAGCAACCATGCGGCACGTGGCAGGGAGTGGTGGGCGTTGGCGCCGCAGACCAGCCGGACGCCGGCGCCCTGGGTCTCCCGCGCGAGCAGCAGGGCGAGCTGGTTGGACTCGGTGCCGCCGGTGGTGACCAGGGCGTCGGCGAGGCCGGCCGCGTGGGCGAGGGCGCGGGTGACCACGGCCTCGAGGGCGGCGGCGGCCGGGGCCTGGTCCCAGGAGTCCATGGAGGGGTTGAGGGCGCTCGCGGCGAGGTCGGCGGCGGTGGCGACGGCGAGCGGCGGGCAGTGCAGATGGGCCGCGCACAGCGGGTCGGCGGGGTCGGCGGCGCCCTCGGCGAGGACCTGCACCAGGGCTTGCAGGGCGCCGGGGTCGCCGTCGTCCGGCAGGACGTCCCCGACGGTGTCGGCGACGCGCGCGGCCACGGCCTCCGGTCCGCCGGCGGGCAGCGGTCCGCCGCGCGCCCGGCCGCCGGCCGCGAGCGCGTCGAGGACGGTACCGAGCAGCGGCCGCAGGGCGTCCGGGCCGTCCGGTCCCGAGGCGAGGGGCGGCTGCGTGCTCATGGGCTCTCCTCCGGGGCGCGAGGACGGTGCCGGAGGCTGCTTGTACGCACGTTTCCGTCCGGGGACTTCCAGCTTGTACGGGAAGCGGCCCTCGCGTCCCGAAAGAGCGGGGATCAGTACCCGAAAGTGGGTACTGCCGTACGGGGAAAACGTGTTGGATCCCAGCGGTACCCGCCCGTGCCGACGGAAAACCTGCCCTGCCCGGACGGCCGCGCGCGGCGGGCCGGACCGGCCCGGGGCGGGGCGGGGCAGGCCGCGGCGGGGGCCGGGCAGGACGTTGACGGACGGGACGGGGCCGGGCAGGAGGTTGGCGGACGGGGCCGGGCGGGAGGTTGGCGGACGGGGCCGGGCGGGAGGTTGGCGGACGGGACCGGGCCGGGCGGGACGTTGGCGGGCGGGACGGGGCCGGCCGTCAGGCGTAGGTGCCGCGAGCGCCCTGCACCCGCGGCCCCTCTTCACCTCCCCCCGTCCCCTCGTCCCCTCCCCTCCCCTCCCCTCCCCCCGTCCCGTCCTGCCGGGCTCCGCTCTACGCCTGTTCGTCGCGTACGCGCAGAGCGCGGGACAGGTCGTCGAGGCGGTCGGCGAGGGTGCGGCGCAGGGCCGGAGTGAGGTCCGCCTCGCGCACGCAGGCCTCGCCAAGGCGCAGGTTCTCGCCGTCCACGGCGTGGGACGGGAAGGCCCAGCGGCCTGCGGCGACCCCGATGGCGGGGCCCCGGCGGGCGGCCACGGCGACGGCGTCCGCGTAGTAGCGCGGCACGTACTCCCGTACCAGCTCGGCCTGTTCGGGCTGCCAGAAGCCCTGGGCGGTGGCCGTGAAGAGGTAGTTGGACAGCTCGTCGCCGGCGAACATGGCCTCCCAGGCGGCCCGCTTGGTCTCCGGGTCGGGCAGGGCGGCACGGCAGCGGGCGGCGCCCTCCTGGCCGGTGGCGCTCGGGTCGCGCTCCAGTTCGGCGGCGATGGCGGCCTCGTCGGTGGCGCCGAGCACGGCGAGCCGGCCGAGGATGCGCCAGCGCAGTTCGGGGTCGAGTTCCGGCCCGCCGGGGACCGTGCCGTCGGCGAGCCAGGCGGCGATGGCGTCGGGGTGGGCGGCCACGCCGATCAGATGCCGTACGGCGATCAGGCGCAGGCCGGGGTTGTCGCCGTCCTCGGTGCGCCGCAGCAGATCGCGGCAGAGGGAGGTGAGCGTGGCCAGGGCGGCCGGGCGCTCCTCGGCGCGCAGGTACTGGTCGGCGATGTGCCCGGAGGCGAAGGCGAGGACGCCCTGGACGACGGCCAGGTCGGTCTCGCGCGGCAGATGGGCGCGGGCCGTCTCCAGGTAGGCGGCGGGCGGGAGTTCGCCGTCGCGCACGGCGTCCCTGAGGGCGTTCCAGACGACCGCCCGGTTGAGCGGGTCGGGCAGGCCGGACAGGGCGGTGCGGATCGCCTCGAAGGAGCCGTCGTCGAAGCGGACCTTGGCGTACGTCAGGTCGCCGTCGTTGAGCAGCAGCAGGGCGGGGCGCTTGCCGACGGGCTGCGGGGCGGTGTGCGGGACGTCGAGATCCAGGCGCTCGCGCAGCACCAGCCGGCCCTCGTCGGTGATGTCGTGGTCGTACAGTCCGGCGACGAGGCGGTGCGGCCGGCTGCCCGCGCGGTCGACGGTCAGGGTGCAGGCGCCCGCGTCGGCGGAGATCACGGGCGTGAGGGTGTCGACGCCGGTGGTGCGCAGCCAGGCGTCCGCCCAGGCGTGCACGTCCCGGTCGGTGGCCGAGGCGAGGGAGTCGATGAAGTCGGCGAGGGTGGCGTTGCCGAACTTGTGCCGGGCGAAGTGGGTGTTGATCCCGGCGAGGAAGTCCTTCTCGCCGAGCCAGGTGGCCAGCTGGCGCAGCGCGGAGGCGCCCTTGGCGTAGGAGATGCCGTCGAAGTTGAGCAGCGCGGAGGCCGTGTCGTCGACGTTCTCGGGGGCGACCGGGTGGGTGGTGGGCCGCTGGTCGGCGTCGTAGCCCCAGGCCTTGCGGGTGACGCCGAACTCGGTCCAGGGGCCGGTGAACCGGGTGGCCTCCGCGGTGGTCCGGTAGCCCATGTACTCGGCGAAGGACTCGTTCAGCCAGATATCGTCCCACCACTTGAGGGTGACGAGGTCGCCGAACCACATGTGGGCCATCTCGTGCGCGATGACCATGGCGCGGGTCTGCCGCTCGGTGTCGGTGACGGCGGAGCGGTAGACGAAGTCGTCGCGGAAGGTGACCAGGCCGGGGTTCTCCATGGCGCCGGCGTTGAACTCGGGGACGAACGCCTGGTCGTAGGAGTCGAAGGGGTACGGCTCCTCGAACGTCTCGTGGTAGCGGTCGAAGCACGCGCGCGTGATGTCGAGGATCTCGTCGGCGTCGGCGTCGAGGTACGGCGCGAGCGAGCGGCGGCAGTGCAGGGCGAAGGGCAGTCCGCGGTGTTCGGACCGCACCGAGTGCCAGGGGCCGGCGGCGACGGCGACGAGGTAGGTGGAGATCAGCGGGGTGGCCGCGGCCTGCCACACGCCGTCGCCCTGCCGCTCGGTGATGCCGTTGGCGAGGACGGTCCAGCCGTCGGGCGCCTTCACGGAGACCTCGAAGACGGCCTTCAGGTCCGGCTGGTCGAAGGCGGCGAAGATGCGCTGGACGTCGTCCATGAACATCTGCGAGTACACGTACGTCTCGCCGTCGCTGGGGTCGGTGAAGCGGTGCATGCCCTCGCCGGTGCGGGAGTAGCGCATGACCGCGTCGACGCGCAGTTCGTGCTCGCCCGCGGTGAGGTTCCGCAGCGGCAGCCGGCCCTCGTCCAGCGTCTCCGGGTCGAGGGGCTGCCCGTCGAGCGTGACCCCGCGCAGTTCGACGGGCTTCAGCTCGACGAACGTGTCCCCGTCGGACCGTGCGGTGAACCGGATGACGGTGCGGGAGCCGAAGGTCTCCTCACCGGTGGTGAGGTCCAGTTCGACCGTGTAGCGGTGGACGTCGAGGAACTGTGCTCGGTGCTGCGCCTCATCGCGCGTGAGTACGGACATGCAGGCCATGCTGCCTGATGGGACCGGCAGGGCACAGGGGCGGATCGGTACACGCCTTTTGTCCGTCCCGCCCCACTTCCACGCTCATCGTCCTGTTGCGCGGCGGCTCAGTGCCCGTTGGTGTCCTCCGCGATGCGCTCGTGGTGGCGGATCACCTCGCCGATGATGAAGGTCAGGAACTTCTCGGCGAACGCCGGGTCGAGCTTGGCGCTCTCGGCGAGCCGGCGCAGCCGCTCGATCTGCCGGGCCTCGCGCGCCGGGTCGGCGGGCGGCAGCTGGTGCACCGCCTTGAGCCTGCCGACCTGCTGGGTGGCCTTGAAGCGTTCGGCGAGCATGTGGACGACGGCCGCGTCGATGTTGTCGATGCTGTCGCGCAGCCGGTCCAGTTCCTGGCGGACCTCGGGGGCCACGTCACCGCTGCCGGTGTTGCTGGTGGTCATGGGGGTCCACCCTAGGGGGTCGCCGGGAGCCGGCTACGGGGGTGTCCGGAGAGTGGATGACAGGCGGGTCGCCGGGGTCGGGGACGCGGTCGCTCCAGCCACCGGGGACGGCGCGGCCCTGCTGGGCGCGCGCTCCGGCGAGGCGAAGGGCATCACCGGGGGCATCCTGCAGGAGCGGCAGTACCTGCACGGCGTACGCGCGCGTGGACTGGACCTGGACGCCTTCGCCGGGGGTGTGGCCCGGGTGCCCTTCGGCGCGCTGCCCGAGGAGGGCGCACCGGGGCTGTACCGGGGCACGCTCGCCGTCGGCGCGTCCGGGGACGCCCGGCTCGCACTGCCCGGCTGGACGCGCGGCTTCGCCTGGATCAACGGCTTCGGCCTGGGCCGCTACTGGTCGGCCGGTCCCCAGCAGTCCCTGTACGTCCCCGGGCCGGTGCTGCGGGAGGGCGCGAACGAGCTGTGGCTGCTGGAGCTGGAGCGGACCGGCCCGGACGGGCCGGGACCCCGGCTGCTGCCCCTGTGACCGGCCGCGTCCCCCGCTTACAGTGGAGAGGGGTTTCGACGTCTCAGGGGGTGCGTTCGTGGCGAACGGCAAACCCGTCGAGCACGGCTACCCGCACCTGGAGACGGTGCGGGCGGCCGTCACCGCGCTCTACAAGCGCCTGTCCTGCGACACGGTCCTGACGTTCGCGACCAGCCTCGCCCCGGCCGACGTGGCGTTCTGCGACACCGACGACCTGCATCTGGGCGCGCAGCGGGTGGCCCGCGAGATCGTGCGGCACTTCCGGCTGCCGGATGCGCGGCTCGTCGTCGGCTTCCGGGAGATGACCCATGCGGCGAACGTCGAACTGACGGCGGGCCCCGAGTACTTCGTCGAGCTGAACGACCGGTTCCGCAGCCATCGCCGCGACATCGGCGCGGCGCTCGCCCACGAGGTCGCCCACGTCTATCTGCACCGCCTGGACCTGGCCTTCCCCGGCACGGCGGCGAACGAGATCCTCACCGACACGGTGACGACCTACCTCGGCGCGGGCTGGCTGCTGCTGGACGCCTTCCGGCAGGACGAGGTCTCCTCGCAGAAGTTCGGCTACCTCACCCCGGAGGAGTTCGGCTACGTCCTGGCCAAACGGGCGCTGCTCTTCGACGAGGACCCCTCCGTCTGGTTCACCAGCCCGCAGGCCTACACCGCCTACACCATGGGCTTGGCCAAGGCCCGGCAGGACGAGCGGCAGCCGCCGCTGACCGCGGCCGGCCGGGCGGGCCGGCGCCGCTACGCCCACGACCGGCGGCACGCGTCCGACGGCCGGCCGGCGGCCCCCTACGCCTTCGCTCCCGGCCCCTCCGGCGACCTCCGTGTCTCTTTCCCCTGCCCGACCTGCCACCAGCGGATCAGGGTGCCGGTACGGGGACGCGTGCGCGCGCGGTGCGGGCTGTGCCGCACGGTACTGGAGTGCGACACCTAGCTTCCGGCCCGCATCCTCCGGCCGGCCGGCCCGTGCACCGGCGGCAGAGGCGGACTCGGGTACTGACGGCACAGGTGGACCGGGGGACCGGTGGCGCAAGCCGGCTTCCGACACCGGGCACGGCGGCGGCCTCGGACACCGACGGCGGAGGCGGACCCGGCCACCGGTCGCGGAAGCCGAGGCGGACCCGGCCACCGGTGGCCGAAGGGGAGTCGGGCACCGGCGGCCGAAGCAGGTTCGGATACCGGCGGCCGAAGCAGTCCGGGTCAGGCGCCGTAGACCGCGCCGGGAGGCTCCGCGGCCGCCAGCAGTTCCCGGGCCGCCTCCCCCGCCTCGGCGGGTGACCACCGTGTTCCCTTGCCGGCGGTGGGGCCGGGCCGCCAGCCCTCCATGACGGTGATCCGGCCGCCCTCCGCCTCGAACACCCGCCCGGTCACGCCGGCGCTGGCGGCCGAGCCGAGCCAGACCACGAGCGGGGAGACGTTCTCGGGTGCCATGGCGTCGAATCCGGCGGCCGGCGCCGCCATCGTGCCGGCGAAGGCCCGTTCCGTCATGCGCGTACGCGCGGCGGGGGCGACGGCGTTGACCTGCACGCCGTAGCGGGCCAGTTCGGCCGCCGCGACCAGGGTGAGGCCGAGGATCCCGGCCTTGGCCGCGCTGTAGTTGCCCTGCCCGACCGAGCCCAGCAGACCGGCCCCGCTGCTGGTGTGGACGACCCGGGCCGCCGGGGTGCGCCGCGCCTTGGTCTCGGCCCGCCAGTGCGCGGCCGCGTGCTTCAGGGGCAGGAAGTGGCCCTTGAGGTGGACGCGGATCACCGCGTCCCAGTCGTGTTCGTCGAGGTTGACCAGCATCCGGTCGCGCAGGAAGCCGGCGTTGCTGACGAGGGTGTCGAGCCGGCCGTACCCCTCCACGGCGGCCCGGATCAAGGACGCGGCACCCTCCCCGGTGGCGATGTCACCGCCGTGCGCGACCGCCTCACCGCCGAGGGCGACGATCTCGGCCGCGACGGCGTCCGCGGGGTTCTCCGCGCCCGGTGCGCCGTCCAGCGCGACACCGAGATCGTTGACGACGACCCGTGCCCCCTCGGCGGCGAAGGCGAGGGCGTGGGCGCGCCCGAGCCCACGGCCGGCTCCGGTGACGACGACCACCCGGCCGTCGCAGATTCCGCTCATCTCAGCTCCCTTGACGGGCGATCGGACACTTGTCGGCTCCCCCCACGGCGGGGCGGACAGACACCGGTCAGCTCCCCT
>NZ_JBEOTD010000008.1:0-130863 GCF_040426375.1 Streptomyces sp. NPDC096012 | reverse complement strand
CTCACGGCCGAGCGGACAGACACCGCTCGGCTCCCCCCACGGCGGGGCGGACAGACACCGGTCAGCTCCCCTCACGGCCGAGCGGACAGACACCGCTCGGCTCCCCCCACGGCGGGGCGGACAGACACCGGTCAGCTCCCCTCACGGCCGAGCGGACAGACACCGGTCAGCTCCCCCCACGGCCGGGCAGACAGACACCGCTCAGTTCTCCTCACGGCCGGGCGGGCCAGCCGGTGGCCCGGCGCTTCCGGGCGCCGCCCGACCGGTGACGTCGGCGGTGCTCCCGCCGACACTCCCGCCTCTGCTCCCGCCGGTGCTCCCACCGGCAGACCCGGCGACGCCCCCGCCGGTGGTCGCCGCGGTCAGGAAGGCCGGCCGTTCGCCGCCGCCGTGCACCTGGAGGCTCGCCCCGCTGATGTAGGCGGCCGCGTCGGAGGCGAGGAAGACGGCGGCGGCACCGACGTCCGCGGGGGTGGCCAGCCGGCCGAGCGGGACCGTGCCGGCGACGGCGGCGAGGCCGTCGGGGCCGCCGTAGTGCAGGTGGGCCAGTTCGGTGCGGACCATGCCGGCCACGAGCGTGTTGACGCGCACCTCCGGCGCCCACTCCACGGCCATGGAGGCGGCCAGGTTGGCGAGGCCGGCCTTGGCCGCGCCGTAGGCGGCCGAGCCCGGCGAGGGCCGGCCCCCGCTGACGCTGCCGACCATCACGATCGAACCGCGGCCGCGCCGGAGGTGCTCGTACGCGGCGAGGGACGCGGTCAGCGGGGCGATCAGGTTCAGCTCGACGACCTTCGCGTGCCGTTCGGCGCCCGCGTCGGCCAGCAGCCGGTACGGCGTGCCGCCGGCGTTGTTGACGAGCACGTCGAGGCCGGGCAGCGCGGTGAAGAAGGCGCGGACGGCGGCCGGGTCACGCAGGTCGAGCGGGCTGAACTCCACTCCGTCCAGGGGATGTTCGGGGGGCCTGCGGGCACAGGCCAGGACCCGGGCCCCGGCCTCGGCGAAGGCGCGCGCGATTCCGGCGCCGACCCCTCGGGTGCCGCCGGTGACGACGACGGTCCGGCCGCGCAGCGAGTTGTCCACAGGGTGCGCCGTCGAGTTGTCCACAGGCTCTCCCGCTCGTCGGGGGCGGCTGCTAGCTTCGAAGCCTCACACCTAACAAATGTTTGGTGGAATGGCGTTGAGTGCGAAGGTAGCTGATGCGTCCATGGGTGTCTCCACCTCGTCCCCGGAAAAGGGGATTTCGCTCGTCACGGTCGACTTCCCGCCGGTGAACGCGCTGCCGGTGGCCGGATGGTTCGCGCTTGCCGAGGCGGTGCGCGCGGCGGGCCGCGATCCGGGGACGCGGTGCGTGCTGCTGGCCGCCCAGGGGCGCGGTTTCAACGCCGGCGTGGACATCAAGGAGATACAGGCGGCCGGGCAGCGGGCCCTGATCGGCGCCAACGAGGGCTGTGCCGAGGCGTTCGCCGCGGTCTACGAGTGCGCGACGCCGGTCGTCGCGGCGGTGCAGGGCTTCTGTCTGGGCGGCGGCATAGGCCTGGTGGGCAACGCGGACGCGGTGGTGGCGAGCGAGGACGCGACCTTCGGGCTGCCCGAGCTGGACCGGGGCGCGCTGGGTGCCGCCACGCATCTGGCACGGCTGGTCCCGCAGCACCTGATGCGCGCGCTGTACTACACCGGGCGCACGGCGAGCGCCGCCGAGCTGTACCGGCACGGCTCGGTCTGGCGTGTGGTGCCGCGCCCGGAGCTGCGGGCGGCGGCGCTGGAGCTGGCCCGGGAGATCGCCGCGAAGGACGGGCGGCTGCTGCGCATGGCCAAGGCCGCCGTCAACGGCATCGATCCGGTCGACGTGCGCCGTAGCTACCGCTTCGAGCAGGGCTTCACGTTCGAGGCGAATCTCAGCGGGCTGGCCGACCGGGTCCGCGACACGTTCGGGGCGGAGGGGGCGTAGGTGGGCGACAAGACGATGACCGCCGACGAGGTGGTCGCACGGCTGGAGAGCGGCATGACGCTCGGCATCGGCGGCTGGGGGTCGCGCCGCAAGCCGATGGCCCTGGTCCGGGCGCTGCTGCGCTCCGCGATCGGGGATCTCACGGTCGTCTCGTACGGCGGCCCGGACGTCGGCATGCTGGGCGCGGCCGGCCGGATCCGCAGGCTGGTCACGGCCTTCGTCACGCTCGACTCGATCCCGCTGGAGCCGCACTACCGGGCGGCGCGGGAGCGGGGCGGCTTCCGGCTGACGGAGGTGGACGAGGGCATGTTCCTGTCGGGCCTGCAGGCGGCGGCGCACCGGCTGCCCTTCCTGCCGGTGCGGGCCGGGCTCGGCTCGGACGTCATGCGGGCCGGCCCGGACCTGCGGACGGTGACGTCGCCGTACGCGGACGGGGAGACGTTCGTGGCCATGCCGGCCCTGCGCCTGGACGCGGCCCTGGTGCACGTCAACCGCGCCGACCGGCTGGGGAACGGCCAGTACCTGGGCCCGGACCCGTACTTCGACGACCTGTTCTGCGAGGCGGCGGACGCGGCCTACGTCTCGTGCGAACGCCTGGTGGACACGCCCGAGTTGACCAGAGGCGCGGCCCCGCAGTCGCTGCTGCTCAAACGGCTGGCGGTGACCGGTGTGGTGGAGGCGCCGAACGGGGCGCACTTCACGTCCTGCGCGCCGGACCACGGCCGGGACGAGGAGTTCCAGCGGTGCTACGCCTCCATGCCCTGGCCCGAGTTCACGGAGCGGTTCCTCGGCCGGGACGAGGCCGCGTACCAGGCGGCGGTGCGGGACTGGCGGAAGGAGCAGGGGCGATGAGCGTCACCCGGGCCGAGACGTGCGTCGTCGCCTGCGCCGAGGCCTGGCGGGGCGCCGGGGAGGTCCTGGCCAGTCCGATGGGCCTGATCCCCTCGCTGGGCGCGCGGCTGGCCCGGCTGACCTTCGCGCCGGACCTGCTGCTCACCGACGGCGAGGCACTGCTGGTCCGGCCGGACGGGACTCCCGAGGGCTGGCTGCCCTACCGGCAGCACCTGGCGCTGGTGGCGGGCGGGCGCCGGCACGTGATGATGGGCGCCGGCCAGATCGACCGGTTCGGCAACCAGAACATCTCCTGCGTCGGCGACTGGGCGCACCCCCGCCGGCAGCTGCTCGGGGTGCGCGGGGCCCCCCTCAACACGCTGAACAATCCGACGAGTTACTGGATCCCCAGGCACTCGCGGCGGGTGTTCGTGGAGCGGGTGGACATGGTGTGCGGGGTGGGTTACGACCGCGCGGCGGACCTCGGCCCGGCGGCCCGCTTCCACCGCATCGTCAGGGTCGTCTCCGACCTCGGCGTGTTCGACTTCGCCACACCGGACGGCTCGATGCGGCTGGCCTCACTGCACCCGGGGGTGGACCTGGAGCAGGTGCGCGAGGCGACGGGGTTCGCGCTCGCCGTGCCGGACGAGGTGCCCTGCACGCGGGAGCCCGACGCGGCGGAGCTGCGGCTGATCCGTGAGGTGCTGGACCCGGGCGGGACACGGGCGCGTGAGGTGCCGGAGGGGGTGAGGGGCTGATGGAGACGGCGCTCACCCGGCTGGTCGGGGTCCGCCATCCGATCGTGCAGACCGGCATGGGCTGGGTGGCCGGGCCCCGGCTGGTCTCGGCGGTGGCGGACGCGGGCGCCCTCGGCATCCTGGCCTCGGCGACGATGACGCTCGACCAGCTGCGCGACGCCGTCCGGGAGGTCCGGTCGCGTACCGGGGCGCCGTTCGGGGTGAACCTCCGGGCGGACGCGGGCGATGCGGGCGACCGGGTGCGGATCCTGCTGGAGGAGGGCGTCCGGGTGGCCTCCTTCGCCCTGGCGCCCTCGCGCGAGCTGATCACCCGGCTCAAGGAGGCGGGTGTGGTGGTCATCCCGTCCGTCGGGGCGCGGCGGCACGCCGAGAAGGTGGCGGCATGGGGTGCGGACGCGGTGATCGTGCAGGGCGGCGAGGGCGGCGGGCACACCGGTGAGGTGGCGACGAGCGTGCTGCTGCCCCAGGTGGTCGACGCGGTGCGGATACCGGTCGTGGCGGCCGGCGGCTTCTTCGACGGGCGGGGGCTGGTGGCGGCGCTGGCGTACGGGGCGGCCGGGGTGGCGATGGGCACGCGGTTCCTGCTGACCTCCGATTCGACGGTGCCGGACGCGGTGAAGGCCAGGTATCTGGCGGCGACCGTCCGGGACGTCACCGTGACCCGGGCGGTGGACGGCCTGCCGCACCGGATGCTGCGCACGGATCTCGTGGACGCGCTGGAGCGGTCGGGCCGCGCACGGTCCCTGGCCCGCGCGGTCCGGGAAGCGGCCGGTTTCCGGCGGTTGTCGGGGCTCACCTGGCGGCGGCTGATCCGCGACGGCCTCGCGCTCAGGCGCGGCAAGGAGCTGTCCTGGAGCCAGGTGCTGCTGGCCGCGAACACGCCGATGCTGCTCAAGTCGGCGATGGTGGACGGGCGTACGGACCTGGGGGTGATGGCGGCCGGCCAGGTCGCCGGGGTGATCGACGATCTGCCGTCCTGCGCGGAGCTGGTGGAGCGGACGATGGCGCAGGCGGCGAAAACCATCGGTGCGCTGCAGGCGGGGGGTGCTTCAATGCGCGCATGACACAGACGATCGGGCAGCCCTGGGGAATCAGCGTGTTCGGCGCCGGCAGCGTACGGGTGGAGCCGCAGCTGGTGCGGGTGCGGCTCACGGTGGACGTGCTGAAGTCCACGCCGGACCAGGCGTTCCAGGAGGCGGGCGCGGCGGTGTCCCGGCTGCGGGAGACCCTGCGCCGGCACGGGATACCGGACACGTCGGTGTCCGGGTCCCGGCTGAAGCTGGCCTCGGAGTACGACGGTTACGGCGGCGACCGCACCTTCCTCGGCTACCGCTGCCGGGCCTCGTACGCCGTGGAGTCCGAGGCGCTCGACGACCTTCGGCGGCTCATCGTGGACGCGGTCGACGCGGGCGCCCACCAGATCGACGAGGTCGAGTTCGACGTGCACGACAAGCCGGCGCTGCGCGACGAGGCGCGCCGCCGGGCGGTGGCGGCCGCCCGCCGCAAGGCCGAGGTCTACACGGAGGCGGCCGGGGTCTCGCTGGGCGGCGTGGTCCATGTGCAGGACGTGGACTCCGAGTCGCACGAGTTCCGCCAGTACCGCGGTCACGGTGGCGGCGGCGGTGCCTCGGCGGGCGATCTCGCCCCCGAGATGGTCGAGGTGTCCGCCGGCGTGGTCCTGGGGTTCGCGCTCGCCGACTGAGCCGCCCCGCGGGTCGCCCGCCGTTCGACCCGCTCCCGGCCACCCGTAGGCCGATCCGCCCCGCGGGCCGCCCGCCGACCCGACCACCCGCAGGGCCGCGGCCGGACGAGCCGCCCCACATTCGTGGCCCGGCCGCCCGGTGGGGGCGGCTCGGCGGCCCGGTGGGGGCGGCCCGGTGGAGGTGGCTCGGTGGAGGTGGCCCGGTGGAGGTGGCCCGGTGGGGGTAGCTCGGCGGCCCGGTGGGGGCTGCCCGGTGGACGTGCCTCGGCGGCCCGGTGGGGGCGGCCCGGTGGAGGTGCCTCGGCGGCCCGGTGGGGGCGGCCCGGTGGAGGTGCCTCGGCGGCCCGGTGGGGGCGGCCCGGTAGGGGTGGCCCGGCCGCCCGGTGGGGTTAGCTCGGCGGAGCCCGGTCGGGGTGGCTCGGCCGTTGTCAGAGCCGTTCGATGATCGTCACGTTGGCCTGGCCGCCGCCCTCGCACATGGTCTGCAGGCCGTAGCGGCCGCCGGTGCGCTCCAGTTCGTGCAGCAGGGTCGTCATGAGGCGGACGCCGGTCGCGCCGAGCGGGTGGCCGAGGGCGATCGCGCCGCCGTTGACGTTGACCCTGTCGGGGTCGGCGCCGGTCTCCTTCAGCCAGGCGAGGACGACCGGCGCGAAGGCCTCGTTGATCTCCACCAGGTCGATGGCGTCGATGGTCAGCCCGGTCCTGCGCAGCGCGTGCGCGGTGGCCGGGATCGGGGCGGTGAGCATGCGGATGGGGTCCTCGCCGCGCACGGAGAGGTGGTGGACGCGGGCGCGCGGACGCAGACCGTGGTCCCGTACCGCCCGCTCCGAGGCGAGCAGCATGGCCGCGGCCCCGTCGGAGACCTGGGAGGAGGAGGCGGCGGTGACGGTGCCGCCGTCGAGGACGGGCTTCAGGGCGGCCATCTTCTCCAGGGAGGTGTCCCGGCGCGGGCCCTCGTCGACCGCGACCTCGCCGTAGGGGACGGTCTCGCGCTCGAAACGGCCGGTGTCGATCGCCCAGATGGCCCGCCGGTGCGAGCGCAGGGCGAACTCCTCCTGGTCCTCACGGCCGATGTGCCACCGGGCGGCGATCGTCTCGGCGCCGGCGAACTGGTTGACGGGCTGGTCGCCGTAGCGGGCGCGCCAGCCGGTGCTGCCGAGGAAGGGCCCGTCGGTGAGGCCGAGGGGGGCGGCGGCCTGCCGGGAGGCGAAGGCGATGGGGATCTGGGTCATGTTCTGCACGCCGCCCGCGACCACCAGGTCCTGGGTGCCGGAGAGCACGGCCTGGGCGGCGAAGTGCACGGCCTGCTGGGAGGAACCGCACTGCCGGTCGACGGTCACGCCCGGCACCTCCTCGGGCAGCCCGGCGGCCAGCCAGGAGGTGCGGGCGATGTCACCGGCCTGCGGCCCCACCGTGTCCAGACAGCCGAAGACCACGTCCTCCACGGCGGCCGGGTCGATCCCGGTCCGTTCCACCAGCGCGGTGAGCACATGGGCGCCGAGGTCGGCCGGATGGGCGGCGCCGAGTCCTCCCCCGCGCCGCCCGACGGGCGTACGGACCGCTTCGACTATGTAGGCCTCGGCCATGGCAACTCCTTGGTCGGCAAGGGTCGTTATGCGCGTACGGCGATCCCGTCCAGCACCATCGACAGGTACTGGCGGGCGATCTCCTCGGGGCTGTGCTGTCCGCCGGGCCGGTACCAGGAGGCGGCGACCCACACGGTGTCCCGGACGAAGCGGTAGGTGAGCCGGACGTCCAGGTCGGCGCGGAAGACCCGTTCGTCCACCCCGCGTTCGAGCGTGGACAGCCAGGTCTTCTCGAACCGGCGCTGGGATTCGGCGAGGAAGGCGAACCGGTCCTGGTCGACGAGTTGCCTGCTCTCCTTCTGGTAGATCGCGACGGCGGCCCGGTGCCGGTCGATCTCCCGGAAGGACTCGGTGACCAGGGCCTCCAGCGTCTCGCGGGGGCCGAGCGCGGAGGCGAGGACGGTGTCGTAGCCGTCCCACAGCTCGTCGAGGAAGGTGCGCAGGATCTCCTCGAGCATCGATTCCTTGGAGTCGAAGTGGTAGTAGAGGCTGCCCGCGAGCATGCCGGCATGGTCGGCGATCCTGCGGACGGTGGTGGCGTTGTAGCCGTGCTCGGCGAAGACCTCGGCAGCGGTGCTGAGGAGTTCGCCGCGCCGGGCCGCCGCCGCGGTCACCTGGGACTTCTTCTTGGTCGACACGCACCCATTGTGGTCCGCCCCGGTCCTCAGGGATGCCTGCTGCTGACGGCGACGACCTCACCGGTCATGTACGACGCGTAGCCGGAGGCCAGGAACACGATCACGTTGGCCACCTCCCAGGGCTCCGCGTACCGTCCGAACGCCTCCCGCGCGGTGAGTTCCTCCAGCACTTCCGCGGAGGTGACCTTCACCAGATGCGGGTGCATGGCCAGGCTCGGGGCGACCGCGTTGACCCGCACGCCGTACGCGGCGGCCTCGATCGCGGCGCAGCGGGTCAGTGCCATCACCCCGGCCTTGGCCGCGGCGTAGTGCGCCTGGCCGGCCTGGGCGCGCCAGCCGGCGACCGAGGCGTTGTTGACGATCACCCCGCCGCCGGTCTCGCGCAGGGCGCGCAGGGCCGCACGCGTGCACCGGAAGGTGCCGGTCAGGGTGACGTCCAGGACCCTGGCCCACTGCTCGTCGGACATGTCGACGAGCTCCGAAGTGCCGCCGAGGCCCGCGTTGTTGACCACGACGTCCAGCCGTCCGTGCTCGGCCACGGCCGCGTCGAAGAGGGCCCGCACCTGTGCCTCGTCGGTGACGTCGCACGGCACGGCGGCCACCGCGCCGGGGAACTCCCGGGCCAGTTCGGCCTCGTACTCCTCGAGCCGGCGCGTGTGGGCGTCGCTGACGAGCACGCGTGCGCCCTCCTCCAGGAACCGGCGCGCGGTCGCGCCGCCGATCCCGGTGCCCGCGGCGGCGGTGACGACGGCCGTGCGTCCGTGCAGCAGTCCGTGCCCGGGTTCGTAGGCCGGGCTCTCGACGCCTGTCATGGGGCCACGCTAACCTACCAAACACTTGTTAGGGAAGGACGGTGACGGCGACCGTGGACCTGACCCACTCCGGGGCCGACGAGGAGTTCTGTGCCGAGGCCCGGGCCTGGCTGGAGGCGCACGTGCCGCGCACACCGCTGCCCTCCCTGGAGACGGCGGAGGGGTTCGCGGCGCACCGCGCGTGGGAGGCCGAACTGGCCGCGGACCGCTGGTCGGTGGTGTCGTGGCCGCGCGAGTACGGCGGCCGGGACGCGGGGCTGCTGCGCTGGCTGGTCTTCGAGGAGGAGTACTGGGCGGCGGGCGCGCCGGGCCGGGTCGGCCAGAACGGCGTCGGTCTGCTCGCACCGACGCTCTTCGACCACGGCACGCGGGAGCAACGCGCGCGCGTGCTGCCGCCGATGGCGTCCGGCGCGGTGGTCTGGGCGCAGGCCTGGTCGGAGCCGGAGGCCGGCTCCGACCTCGCCTCGCTCACCTCGCGGGCCATGCGCACGGACGGCGGCTGGCTGCTGACCGGGCACAAGACGTGGTCGTCGCGGGCCGCCTTCGCGGACCGGGCCTTCGGACTCTTCCGCAGCGACCCCGGGGCCGGGAAGCCGCACCACGGGCTCACCTATCTGATGTTCGACCTGCGGGCGCCCGGCGTCACGGTCCGTCCGATCGGCCGTCTCGACGGGAAGCCGGCCTTCGCCGAGCTGTTCCTGGACGACGTCTTCGTGCCGGACGAGGACGTGATCGGCGAGCCCGGGCAGGGCTGGCGGATCGCGATGTCCACGACGGGCGAGGAACGCGGGCTCACCCTGCGGTCCCCCGGCCGCTTCCTCGCCGCCGCGGACCGGCTGCTCGGCCTCTGGCGCGGTGAGGGCTGCCCGGAGCACGCCCGGGCGGGGGTGGCCGACGCCCTGATCGGCGCCCGCGCCTACCAGCTGTTCGGCTACGCGGCCGCCGCCCGCCTCCTGGAGGGCGACCGGCTCGGCCCGGAGTCCAGCATGAACAAGGTGTTCTGGTCCGAGCTGGACCTCGCGCTGCACGAGACCGCACTGGAGCTGCTCGCCGGTGAGGGCGAGCCGGCGGACTCCGCCTGGACCGAGGGTTACCTCTTCGCGCTCGCCGGTCCGATCTACGCGGGCACGAACGAGATCCAGCGCGACATCATCGCCGAGCGGCTGCTCGGCCTGCCGAAGGGACGCCGCTGATGCGCTTCCTCCTCGACACCGAGCAGCGCGCCTTCGCCGCGTCGCTGCACGCGATGCTGCGGGCCGCGGACACCCCGGCGGTGGTCCGGGACTGGAGCCGCGGCGACCACGCGAGCGGGCAGGCGCTGTGGTCGCGGATCGCCGCGGCGGGGGTGTTCGGGCTCGCGGTGCCGGAGGAGTACGGCGGGGCGGGGCCGCGTCCGGTGGAACTGGCCGTGGCCTTCGTCGAACTGGGACGGCACGCGGTACCGGGTCCGCTGGCGGAGACCGTCGCGGCCGCCGTGCTGCTCGGTGCGTGCCCGGCGGCCGGGCGTTTCCTGCCCGGGCTCGCGGCCGGCACCGGCATCGCGACCGTGGCGGCGTCCGCCGCAGGCGCCCTCGACGCGGACGCGGCCTCGCTGCACCTGTGCGTGGCGCCCGACGGCCTGCGCCTGACCGCCCCGGCCCCCGGCCCCGTACGCCGCTCGCTCGACCCGGCCCGGTGCCTGACCCCGCTGGCCCCGCACGGTGAACTCCTCACCCGCGAACCGCCGTACGACGAGGCCGTCACCTGGGCCCGGCTGGCCACGGCCGCACAGGCCCTCGGCGTCGGCCTCGCCCTGCTCGACCGGACCGTCGCCCATGTCCGGCAACGCACCCAGTTCGGCGTCCCCGTCGGCTCCTTCCAGGCCGTCAAGCACCGGCTGGCCGACGCCAGGACCGCCCTGGAGTTCGCCCGCCCCCTGCTCTTCGGCGCGGCCCTGTCGATGCGCCCGGCGGACGTGGCCGCCGCCAAGCTCAAGGCCTGCGAAGCGGCGTACACCACCGCCCGGACGGCACTGCACCTGCACGGCGCGATCGGCTACACCGCGGAGTTCGACCTGTCCCTGTGGCTGACCAGAGCCCACGCGCTCCGCACGGCGTGGGGCACCCCCGAGCAGTGCCGGAGCCTGGTGCTGCCCCGGGCCGCCGGCTAGGCGGCGGCATCTCCTGCGCCGGACCGCCGCTTGGGCGACGGCTCCGGCCGGGCCGGCGGTTCGGCACCGACGGCTCCCGGCCCGCGCGAGAGCGCTGCCGCGTGGCGGTCAGGCCTGGCCGTACGATCCCCGCGGCGCGTGCGGCCGTCAGCCGGCGCGGGGACCGGCCGACGAGACGGTCGTACGGCTCGGCGTCCGGGACCCGTCTCGGGTCCTTGCCGGCGTTGAGGAATCCGGCGCCGTCCACGACCCGCCGCGCGGGCACCGGCAGTTCGTGCGGCTCGCGCGGGAAGTCGAACGGGTGGCTGCCGGGGTCGCCGAAGCCGACGAGCTGCCGGAACAGCGGCCGCCATGCCCCCAGGCCGTCCGGGGGCCGAGCCCCGGTGATCACCGGTTGGCACGCGGACATGCAACGACGCCTGCCCGGTCGTCCGGTCGGGGACAGTGGGGCAGGCGCCGTCTGTGTTCCGTACGCCTTTGTACGGGACGTCTTCGGGACCGTCAGACCGCCAGAGCGCGGTCCGTCGGGCGGATCGGGGCCGGCAGTTCGCTGGCCCCGGTCAGGTGGCGGTCGACTCCGCGGGCGGCCGAGCGGCCCTCCGCGATCGCCCACACGATGAGGGACTGGCCGCGGCCGGCGTCACCGGCGACGAACACCCCGGGCACGTTGGTCTGGAAATCGGCGTCGCGAGCGATGTTACCGCGCTCGTCCAGCTCCAGGCCGAACTGCTCCACCAGGCCGTTCTCCCGGTCGGTGCCGGTGAAGCCCAGGGCGAGGGTGACGAGCTGGGCCGGGATCTTGCGCTCGGTGCCCGGCTTCTGGGTCAGCTTGCCGTCGATGAACTCGACCTCGGCCAGGTGCAGCCACTGCACGTTGCCGTCCTCGTCGCCCTCGAAGTGAGTGGTGGAGGCGGAGTAGATCCGCTCGCCGCCCTCCTCGTGGGCCGAGGTGACCTTGTACAGCAGCGGGAAGGTCGGCCACGGCTGGCTGGCCGGGTGCCGCACCTCGTTCGGGCGGGGCATGATCTCCAGCTGGGTGACGGAGGCCGCGCCCTGGCGGTGGGCGGTGCCCACGCAGTCCGCGCCCGTGTCACCGCCGCCGATGACGACGACGTGCTTGCCCTCGGCCGACAGCGGGGTGGTGACGTAGTCGCCCTCCTGCACCTTGTTGGCCAGCGGCAGGTACTCCATCGCCTGGTGGATGCCCTTCAGCTCCCGGCCGGGGACGGGCAGGTCACGGGCGGTGGTCGAACCGGCGGCGATCACGATCGCGTCGTACCGCTTCTTCAGGTCGCGCGCGTTGATGTCACGGCCGACCTCGACACCGGTACGGAAGCGGGTGCCCTCCGCGCGCATCTGCTCGATACGGCGGTTGATGTGCCGCTTCTCCATCTTGAACTCGGGGATGCCGTACCGCAGGAGGCCGCCGATGCGGTCCGCCCGCTCGTAGACGGCGACCGTGTGGCCGGCCCGGGTCAGCTGCTGGGCGGCGGCGAGGCCCGCCGGGCCCGAGCCGATGACGGCGACCGTCTTGCCGGACAGGCGCTCGGGGATCTGCGGGGCGACGTCCCCGGTCTCCCACGCCTTGTCGATGATCGAGACCTCGACGTTCTTGATGGTGACCGGCGACTGGTTGATGCCGAGCACGCACGCCGACTCGCAGGGGGCCGGGCAGAGGCGACCGGTGAACTCCGGGAAGTTGTTGGTCGCGTGCAGGCGCTCCTGGGCGGCCGCCCAGTCCTCGCGGTAGGCGTAGTCGTTCCACTCGGGGATCAGGTTCCCCAGCGGGCAGCCGTTGTGGCAGAACGGGATGCCGCAGTCCATGCACCGGCTGGCCTGCTTGCTGATGATCGGCAGCAGGGAGCCGGGGACGTAGACCTCGTTCCAGTCCTTGACGCGCTCGGCGACGGGACGGGAGGCGGCGAGCTCGCGGCCGTGGTTCAGGAAGCCCCTAGGGTCAGCCATTGATCGCCGCCTCCATCATCTTCTCGGTGATCTCGGTCTCGGTCAGACCGGCTCGCTCGGCGGCGTCCTTGGCGGCGAGCACTGCCTTGTACGTGCTGGGGATGATCTTGCTGAAGCGCTGCACGGCCACGTCCCAGTCGGCGAGCAGCTTCCCGGCGACCGTCGAGCCGGTCTCCTCGGCGTGGCGGCGCACCACGTCGTGCAGCCACTGCTTGTCCGTGTCGTCCAGCGCCTCGATGGCACCGGCGTTGCCGGCGTTGACGTTGTCCCGGTCGAGGTCGATGACGTAGGCGATGCCGCCGGACATGCCCGCCGCGAAGTTGCGGCCGGTCGGGCCGAGGACGACCGCGTGACCACCGGTCATGTACTCGCAGCCGTGGTCGCCCACGCCCTCGGAGACGACCGTCGCGCCGGAGTTGCGGACGCAGAACCGCTCGCCGGTCCGGCCGCGCAGGAACAGCTCGCCGCCGGTGGCGCCGTAGCCGATGGTGTTGCCCGCGATGGTCGAGTACTCGGCGAGGTGGTCGGCCGCGCGGTCCGGGCGGACGATGACGCGGCCGCCGGACAGGCCCTTGCCGACGTAGTCGTTGGCGTCGCCCTCCAGCCGCAGGGTGACACCGCGGGGCAGGAAGGCACCGAAGGACTGGCCGGCCGAGCCGGTGAAGGTGATGTCGATGGTGTCGTCGGGCAGGCCCGCACCGCCGAACTTCTTCGTCACCTCGTGGCCGAGCATGGTGCCGACCGTGCGGTTGATGTTGCGGATGGCGACCTGGGCGCGCACCGGCTGGGCCTCGGTCGCGTCGGAGGCGGCCAGGGCGTCGGCGGCGAGCTTGATCAGCTCGTTGTCCAGCGCCTTCTGCAGCCCGTGGTCCTGGGCGATCACCTGGTGGCGCACGGCGCCCTCGGGCAGGTCGGGCACGTGGAACAGCGGCTTGAGGTCCAGGCCCTGGGCCTTCCAGTGGTCGACGGCGCGCTCGACGTCCAGCACCTCGGCGTGGCCGACGGCCTCCTCGATGGAGCGGAAGCCCAGCTCGGCGAGCAGCTCGCGGACCTCCTCCGCGATGAACCGGAAGAAGTTCACCACGTACTCGGCCTTGCCGTTGAAGCGTTCGCGCAGGGTGGGGTTCTGCGTGGCGATGCCGACCGGGCAGGTGTCCAGGTGACAGACGCGCATCATGATGCAGCCGGAGACGACGAGCGGCGCGGTCGCGAAACCGAACTCCTCTGCGCCGAGCAGCGCGGCGATGACGACGTCACGGCCGGTCTTGAGCTGGCCGTCGGTCTGGACCACGATCCGGTCGCGCAGGCCGTTGAGCAACAGGGTCTGCTGGGTCTCGGCGAGGCCCAGCTCCCAGGGGCCGCCCGCGTGCTTCAGGGAGGTCAGCGGGGAGGCACCGGTACCGCCGTCGTGGCCGGAGATCAGCACGACGTCGGCGTGCGCCTTCGACACACCCGCGGCGACCGTGCCCACGCCGACCTCGGAGACCAGCTTGACGTGGATCCGCGCCTGCGGGTTCGCGTTCTTCAGGTCGTGGATCAGCTGGGCGAGGTCTTCGATGGAGTAGATGTCGTGGTGCGGCGGCGGGGAGATGAGGCCGACGCCGGGCGTCGAGTGACGCGTCTTCGCGACCCACGGGTAGACCTTGGGGCCGGGCAGCTGGCCGCCCTCACCGGGCTTGGCGCCCTGGGCCATCTTGATCTGGATGTCGTCGGCGTTGACCAGGTACTCGGAGGTGACGCCGAAGCGGCCGGAGGCGACCTGCTTGATCGCCGAGCGGCGCGCCGGGTCGTACAGGCGGTCCGAGTCCTCGCCGCCCTCACCGGTGTTGGACTTGCCGCCCAGCTGGTTCATGGCGATGGCGAGGGTCTCGTGCGCCTCCTTGGAGATGGAGCCGTACGACATCGCGCCCGTGGAGAAGCGCTTGACGATCTCGCTCGCCGGCTCGACCTCGTCGAGGGGGATCGGCTGCCGGCCGGACCGGAAGCCGAACAGGCCGCGCAGCGTCATCAGGCGCTCGGACTGCTCGTTCACCCGGTCCGTGTACTTCTTGAAGATGTCGTACCGGCCGGTGCGCGTGGAGTGCTGGAGCCGGAAGACGGTGTCCGGGTCGAACAGGTGCGGCTCGCCCTCGCGGCGCCACTGGTACTCGCCGCCGATCTCCAGCGCGCGGTGTGCGGGAGCGATGCCGGAGGCCGGGTAGGCCTTGGCGTGGCGGGCGGCGACCTCCTCGGCGATGACGTCGATGCCGACGCCGCCGATCTTGGTGGCCGTGCCGTTGAAGTACTTCGACACGAAGGTCTCGTCCAGGCCGACGGCCTCGAAGACCTGGGCGCCGCGGTAGGAGGCGACGGTGGAGATGCCCATCTTGGACATGACCTTCAGCACGCCCTTGCCGAGGGCGTAGATCAGGTTCTTGATGGCCTTCTCGGGCTCCAGGCCGTTCAGGAAGGTGCCCGCGCGCAGCAGGTCCTCGACGGACTCCATCGCCAGGTAGGGGTTGACGGCGGCGGCGCCGAAGCCGATGAGCAGGGCGACGTGGTGGACCTCGCGGACGTCGCCGGCCTCGACCAGCAGGCCCACGTGGGTGCGCTGCTTGGTGCGGATGAGGTGGTGGTGGACGGCCGCGGTGAGCAGCAGCGACGGGATCGGCGCGTGCTCGGCGTCGGAGTGCCGGTCGGACAGGACGATCAGGCGGGCGCCGTTGTCGATGGCGGCGTCGGCCTCGGCGCAGATCTCCTCGATGCGCGCGGCGAGCGACTCGCCGCCGCCGGAGACCCGGTACAGGCCGGAGAGGGTCGCGGCCTTGAAGCCGGGCATGTCGCCGTCGGCGTTGATGTGGATGAGCTTGGCCAGCTCGTCGTTGTCGATGACCGGGAAGGGCAGCAGGACGGACCGGCAGGAGGCGGCGGTCGGGTCGAGCAGGTTGCCCTGCGGGCCCAGCGAGCTGCGCAGGGAGGTGACCAGCTCCTCGCGGATCGCGTCCAGCGGCGGGTTGGTGACCTGCGCGAACAGCTGGGTGAAGTAGTCGAAGAGCAGCCGCGGGCGCTCGGACAGGGCCGCGATCGGCGAGTCCGTGCCCATGGAGCCGATCGGCTCGGCGCCGGAGCGGGCCATCGGCGCGAGCAGGATCCGCAGCTCCTCCTCGGTGTAGCCGAAGGTCTGCTGGCGGCGGGTGACCGAGGCGTGGGTGTGGACGATGTGCTCGCGCTCGGGCAGGTCGCCCAGCTCGATCTCGCCGGCCTCCACCCATTCGCCGTACGGCTTCTCGGCCGCGAGGGACGCCTTGATCTCGTCGTCCTCGATGATGCGGTGCTCGGCGGTGTCGACGAGGAACATGCGGCCGGGCTGCAGGCGGCCCTTGCGGACGACCTTGGCCGGGTCGATGTCCAGGACGCCGACCTCGGAGCCGAGGACGACGAGGCCGTCGTCGGTGACCCAGTAGCGGCCGGGGCGCAGGCCGTTGCGGTCGAGCACGGCGCCGACCTGGGTGCCGTCGGTGAAGGTGACGCAGGCGGGGCCGTCCCAGGGCTCCATCATCGTGGAGTGGAACTGGTAGAAGGCGCGCCGGTCCGCGTCCATGGAGTCGTGGTTCTCCCACGCCTCCGGGATCATCATCAGCACGGAGTGCGGCAGCGAGCGGCCGCCGAGGTGCAGCAGCTCCAGCACCTCGTCGAAGGAGGCCGAGTCGGAGGCGTCCGGCGTGCACACCGGGAAGATGCGCTCGATGCCCTTGCCGTCGGTGCCGAAGAGGTCCGAGACGAGCTGGGACTCGCGGGCGACCATCCAGTTGCGGTTGCCCTTGACGGTGTTGATCTCACCGTTGTGCGCGACGAAGCGGTACGGGTGCGCGAGCGGCCAGGACGGGAAGGTGTTCGTGGAGAAGCGCGAGTGGACGAGCGCGATCGCGGAGCCGAAGCGCCGGTCGGACAGGTCGGGGAAGAAGGGCTCCAGCTGACCGGTGGTCAGCATGCCCTTGTAGACGATCGTCCGGGCGGAGAGGGAGGGGAAGTAGACCCCCGCCTCGCGCTCGGCGCGCTTGCGCAGGACGAACGCCTTGCGGTCCAGCGCGATGCCCTCGCTGGCGTGGTCGGCGACGAAGATCTGACGGAAGACCGGCATGGTCGACCGGGCGGTGGCACCCAGCAGCTCCGGGGCGACCGGGACCTCGCGCCAGCCGAGGACGGTGAGGCCCTCGTCGGCCGCGATCGTCTCGATGTGTGAGACGGCGTCCTCGGTTCCCTCCCCCGGCAGGAAGGCGATGCCGACGGCGTAGGAGCCGGCGGCGGGCAGGTCGAATCCGGCCACCTCACGGAAGAAGGTGTCGGGAACCTGGGACAGGATGCCCGCGCCGTCGCCCGAGTCGGGCTCCGAGCCGGTGGCACCCCGGTGCTCCAGGTTGCGCAGTACGGTGAGCGCCTGCTCGACCAGCGTGTGGGACGCCTCGCCGGTAAGGGTGGCGACGAAACCGACACCACAGGCGTCGTGTTCGTTGCGGGGGTCGTACATACCCTGGGCAGCAGGGCGAGCATCCATGAACGACCAGTTCTGGCCATTCGCGGAATGCTGGGACGGCTGGCGCGGTGTACGCATCGGCTCTCCCGTCGTCGTCATGTGGCATGTGGCAGGTGCCGAGGGACGACGTTGGCCCTCTGCGTGGAGTGCAAAATTTCGTGCAGGTTACATGATGGAGCGGTTCTCGGGAAGCGGATACTCCGTTCCAGCATGCGGACACCACGGGGGGCCGTGGCGCCCTGCCGCACGGAGCGGCACTGTGCCCAGCGGGCGGTCAACGTATGAGGGGGGCCGGCACGGATGAGATCGTTCGGATCGCTGTCCGTCGGCCCGGGGCGGGGGAGCCTCGTCGGCTCATCCCACGGGAGGGGGGTACGGCAGGCGTCATTGCCCGCGGCGCTTACGGCTGATGCCCGGTGGCCACGCTCCTGAAACCAACGGGTAACGGCTACTTATACAACCCGATGCATACATTGCGCCTGGGCTATCCTACGGCCGTTCCGAACAGTCCGCCCAGGGCGTAGGTCACACCGGCCGCCGCACCGCCGAGCGCGAGCTGCCGCAGGCCGCTGTACCACCAGGACCGCGCGGTCACCTTGGCCACCACGGCACCGCAGCCGAAGAGCCCGGCGAGGGCGAGGAGCACGGCGGGCCACAGGGCGGAGGCGCCCAGCAGGTACGGCAGCAGCGGCAGCAGGGCTCCGAGCGCGAACGAGCCGAACGACGACACGGCGGCGACCAGGGGCGACGGCAGATCGGCGGGGTCGATGCCCAGTTCCTCGCGCGCGTGTATCTCCAGGGCCTGCTCGGGGTCCCGGGACAGCTGGCGGGCGACCTGCCGGGCCAGCTCGGGCTCGACACCGCGGGCCACGTAGAGTGCCGCCAGCTCGTCCTCCTCGTCCTGCGGATGCTTGCGCAGCTCGCGGCGCTCGACGTCGAGCTCGGCCTCGACCAGCTCGCGCTGCGAGGCGACGGAGGTGTACTCCCCGGCCGCCATCGAGAAGGCGCCCGCGGCGAGGCCGGCGAGTCCGGTGACGATGATCGTCTGCTGGCCCACGGAACCACCGGCCACACCGGTCATCAGGGCGAGGTTGGAGACCAGGCCGTCCATCGCGCCGAAGACGGCGGGGCGCAGCCAGCCGCCGTTCACGTCGCGGTGCGTGTGGTTGTCGCGGTGCGCCTCGTGCAGCGCGGCCTCGGTGTCGATGATGGCCATACCGGCCCCCCGGGATAGCTAAGCCAAAGCTAACTTTGGACGAGATCTACTTTTTGACAACTAGAACTCTATGCCGATCATTCCCCGCCCGCCAGCAAGGAAAGGCTGAGCTAACCTGCGGCTTTACCTTCTTTGCTCATTCGTGCGGGTGTCAGCTCAGATGCCGAGCGGGTGACTACCGGCCGGTGGTGGCTGGGCTCGCCGCCTGCCGTGGCACACATGCGCAAAGGGTCTGCGGGTCCCGCTGATCGAGGCCGCCCAGGGCCCGTGGTCCTGTTCGAGGAGGCCGCCTCATGGCATCGATCGCCTGCACTCCCCCGGTCCCGGCCCCCGGGGACGCCCCGGGGCTGCGCGAACGGGCCCGTGGCGCACTGCTCGGTCTGGCGGTCGGGGACGCGCTGGGGGCTCCGGCGGAGAACCTCAGGCCTTCGGAGATCCGCGCGCGCTGGGGCCGCATCACCGGGTACGTGGCGGAGAAGCCGTCCGGCACGGACGACACCGAGTACGCGATCTTCTCCGGTCTCCTGCTGGCCCGGCACGGCTCGGCGCTGACCCCGGCACACGTCGAGGCGGCCTGGCACGAGTGGATCGCCGACCGGGCCGAGGGGCCGTTCCGGGGCGCGGGCTTCAGCGAGCGCGGCACCCTGGAGAACCTCCGGCGGGGTCTGGCCGCGCCCATCTCGGCCCAGCACCGCCATGCGTGGAGCGACGGTCTGGCGATGCGCGCGGCGCCCTTCGGCGTCTTCGCCGCCGGGCGCCCGGGGGAGGCGGCCCGGCTGGTGGCGATCGACGGTTCCATCAGTCACGAGGGCGAGGGCATCTACGGCGGCCAGGCGGTCGCGGCGGGGGTGGCGGCGGCGATGACGGGAGCGCCCGTGCCGGTGGTGGTCGCCTCCGCCCTCGCGGTCGTCCCCGACGACTCCTGGACGGCCCGTTCGCTGCGCCGCGCGGTGACGGTGGCCCACCGCGGCGAACGCGCGGTGCGCTCCGCGGTCGTCATCGGCGGCTACCCCTGGACCGACCTGGCCCCGGAAGCGGTCGCGCTCGCCTTCGGCGCGTACGCGGCGGCCGACGGCGACTTCCGCGAGGCGGTCCTGACGGCCGTCAACATGGGCCGCGACGCGGACACGACGGCGGCGGTGGCGGGCGCGCTGTCCGGCGCGGCGCAGGGCCTGTCGGCGATCCCACCGGCCTGGGCGGCCGCGATCGGCCCCGCCCGCGGCCGCTGCCTGCCGTCCATGGCCGGCCACCACGTCCTGGACGTGGCGGAACTGCTGGTACCGGGCGAGGGCGGCAAGTGGGGGGCGGACATCGTCCTACCGGGAACCCTGCCATCGGAACTGCCGGCACCGGCCGCGAGCGAGAACAGGGAGGCAGACCACGCACTACCGGAACCCCTGTCGACGCCACTCCTGACACCGGTCACGAGCCAGAACCGGGAGCCAGACCACGCACTACCGGAACCCCCGTCGACGCCACTCCTGACACCGGCCGCGAGCCAGAACCGGGAGCCGGACCACGCACCACCGCAAACCCCATCGACGCCACTCCTGACACCGGCCGCGAGCCAGAACCGGGAGGTGGGCAGCGCACCACCGCAAACCCCGCCGACGCCACTCCTGACACCGGCCGCGAGCCAGAACCGGGAGCCAGACCACGCACCACCGCAAACCCCGGTCGCGAGCGAGAACCGTGGGGCGGGCAGCGCACTACCGGAAGCCCTGCCCGTGGAACTGCCGGGACCGGGCGGCGCCGGGAGGTGCGGGGCGGACAGCGCGGCGCCGGGCGGCGGCGCGAGGTGCGGGGCGGACAGCGCGGCGCCGGAGGCCTCACAGCCGCCGGCCTTGACGCCCCCTCCCCAGCCCCCGGAACTGCCCCCGCCCCCAACCGTCACCCACCGACCCACCGAGCTGGGCCCACCCCCAACGCACACCCCGCAGCCCACCGAGCCACTCCCGCCCCCAACCGTCACCCACCGACCCACCGAGCTGGGCCCACCCCCACCCCCAACGTCCACCTCCCCACCCACCGAGCCGGGCGGTGGGTGGGCGGAAGGCCTGGGGACCAGGACGCCGAGCCCCCTGGAGAGCCGGGGGACCGACGAGCCGAGCCCACCGGAGGCAAAGGGAATCGACGAGCCGAGCCCACCGGAGGCTCAGGGAGGCAGCGGGTCGAGCCCGCTGGAGGGGGTCGTGAGCGGTGGGGGGCCGGGCCGGGAGGCCAGGCCGCTCGTCGGGGCCGGTGAGTGCCCGGCGGGCGAGAGGGAGCCGCGGTCATGACGTCACGCCGTATCGAGGGCCTCCTCCTCGGCCTCGCCGCGGGAGACGCCGCCGGCTGGCCCGCCGCCCGGCACCGCGCCGCCCGCATGCCCGAGTGGACCCGCCGCCTCACCCGGGAGCTGGACACGTTCGCGGAGCAGAACGCCACCACCACCCTGCCCGTCCCGATCGCCCTGAACCAGCCCCCCGAGCCCCTCCGCCTCGGCCCTTCCGACGACGCCGAGTGGGCGGTCTTCGCCGCAGAGGCCGTCCTGCGCGCCGGCGACGACGACGTACTCGGCGACCTCAGCCGGGAACGCCGTATGCGCGCCGCGATCGACCTCACCTGGACCACCGTGGCCTCCGAGGTCGCCGCCGCGGCGGATCGCGCCCCGGAGGTCGAGTCCGCCGTCCTCCCCCTGCGCGCCCGCATCTCCGTCCGGGCAGGCCTCGGCAACCTCGCCGCCGGCCTGCGCCCGCCCGCCACCGGCCATGACAACCCGCACTACTTCGACGACGCCGCCTGCGTCCGCGCCTGCGTCCTCGCGGTGGCCCACCCGGGCGATCCGCGAAGTGCCGCCGCGCTCGCCGAGTTCGACGCCCGCTACACCCAGGACGGCGACGGTGTGCACGGCGCCCGCGCGATGGCCGCGGCCCTGGCGCTGGCGCTGACCGGCGTGGACACCGCCACCTGCGTGTCCGCCGCGCTCGCCGAACTCCCCGCGGACTCCGAGATCGGCCGCAACACCCGCCACGCACTCGCCCTGGCACGGGACGGCGAGTCCGCCTTCGCCCTCGTCCCCCTCCTCGAACACCAGATCGTCGACCACGTCTACAGCTACGGCATCGCCGCCGCCGAGACCGTGCCGGTCGCCCTGGCCCTGGCCACCGCCGCCCGCGGCCGAATCGCCGAGGCCGTCCCCGCCGCCGCCTGCCTGTCCCGGGTCGCGGACTCCGCCCCCGCCCTCGCGGGCGCGCTGACCGGCGCCCTCGGCGGCGGCGCGGCCATCCCGCGGACCTGGCGGGACGCCTGCCGCACCCTGAGCGGCTGCGCGCTGCCCCGCCTCACCGGCACCGACCTGGTGGAACTCGCCGGACTCCTGGAAGCCGCACAACCGGCCCCTCCAGGGGGATGATTCGGCCCATGACGCCCGAAGCACCCAAAGACCCTGAAGAGGTCGAGGGAGAAGAAACCGGCGGCCCGCCTCCGCACGCGCTCGACGAGCGGATCACCGGCGCCCTGGTCGGAGCCGCCGTCGGCGACGCCCTCGGCGGTCCGGTCGAGGGCTACTCCCCCGACCAGATCGCCGAGCGCCACGGCGGCCGGATCCACGGCATCGTCGGACCCTGGCACGGTGACGACTGGCGCACCGCCCGCCCCATCGCCCCGTACCACAAGGGCGACGGCCACGTCACCGACGACACGTTGATGACCCACGCGCTGGTCCGGGTCTACGAACGCGTCCGCGACCACCTCGACGCCCACGCGATCGCCGACCACCTGGTCCCGGACCTGATGACCAACCCCCGCTGGATCCCTGAGCTGCAGACCGAGACGCTGCCGCTGCACCGCGTCTTCCTCGCCGAGAAGTGGCTGGTGGCCCGGCTCGCCTACGGTCACGTCGACCCCCGGGAGGCGGGCGTCGGCAACATCGTCAACTGCGGTGCGGCGATGTACATGGCGCCCGTCGGCCTGGTCAACACGGCCGCCCCGGCCGCCGCCTACGCCGAGGCGCTGGACGTCGCCGGCGCGCACCAGTCGTCGTACGGCCGTGAGGCGGCCGGCGTCTTCGCCGCGGCCGTGGCCGCCGCCGGCGCACCGGGCGCGACCCCGGACTCGGTCGTCACCGCCTGTCTGGCGCTGGCCAAGGACGGCACCCGCACGGCGATCGAGGCGGTCTGCGAAGTCGCCGCACGCCACCGGGACTTCGAGTCGGCGCTCGGTCCGCTGCGCGCGGCGGTGGCCCCGTACGACACGGTCGGTCCGGACTACCGCGCCCCCACGCTCGCCGCACGCCGCCCCTCCCGTCTGCACGCCATCGAGGAACTGCCCATCGCACTGGGCATGTTGCTGGTCGCCGGCGGTGACTACCGGCACGCCGTCCTCGGGTCGGTCAACTACGGCCGTGACTGCGACTCGATCGCCACGATGGCCGGTGCCCTCGCGGGCGCCCTCGGCTCGCCCGTGCCCGAGGACTGGGCGAAGGCGGTCGCGGAGGCGAGCCGGCTGGACCTGTGGGAGCCGGCCCGCACGCTCACCGCGGTCACCCGCGAGATCTTCGAACGGGACGTGCGCCGCCGGCGCGCCCATGAGCGGGCGTTCACCGCACTCGGAGGCCGCCCGTGCTCCGGCTGACCTGGGTCCAGCCGGAGGACCTGCTGGGCCACGAACTGCGCCAGGCCCGCCTGGACGGCCGGGAACCCTCGGCGATCGAGGCGAGATGGCGGGCGGCGGGCGGCCCCGACGCCCCGGAACGGGCGGGGGCCTCCGCCCACCGCGTGTCCCGCTACCTGCGCCTGCTGGCCGAGGACCTGCTGGACGAACTGGCCGACCTGCCCAGCGGGCTGAGCGAGGACGAACCGACGGACCTGGCCCGGATCAGGGCCGCGTGTCCCGACTGGCCCGCCGTACGGCTGCGCGCTGCGCTCGCACCGGCCGCCCTGGAGGCCGCCTGGCTGGGCCGGGCCATCGGCTGCCTGCTGGGCAAGCCGGTCGAGAAGCTCCCCCTGGACGGCATCCGTGCCCTCGCCCGGGCCGCCGGCAACTGGCCCCTGACCACCTACTTCACCGCCAGGGGCGTGCCCGGGCCGCTCCTCGGGGAGTACCCCTGGAACCGCCGCTCGGCACCGACCTCCCTCGCCGAGAACATCGACGGCATGCCCGAGGACGACGACCTGAACTACCCCCTGCTCAACCTCCTGCTGCTGCGGCGCCACGGGAAGGCCTTCACCACCACGGACGTGGCCCGGCTGTGGCTGGAGGAACTCCCGCCCGGCCGCACCTTCACCGCCGAGCGCATCGCCTACCGCAACCTCCTCACCGGTGTCGAACCCCCGCACACGGCACGCCACCGCAACCCGTTCCGCGAGTGGATCGGCGCCCTGATCCGCGCCGACGTGCACGGCTGGACCAACCCGGGCGACCCGGCCGCCGCGGCCGGCCAGGCCCACCGGGACGCCGTCCTCACCCACACCGCGAACGGCGTGTACGCGGCCATGTTCACGGCCGCCGTCATCGCCACCGCCGCCACCGGGACCCACGACGTCCACGCCTGCCTGCACGCCGGCCGCGCGGTGCTCCCGCCCCGCTCCCGGCTGGCGGAGGCGGTCGGCCACGCCGTCCGGCTGGCCCGGTCGACCGAGGACTTCGACGACGTCGTGGACGCCCTGCACGCCCGCTACGACCCGGCCCACCACTGGGTCCACGCGATTCCCAACACCGCCCTGACCGCCGCCGCCCTCACCCACGCGGACGGCGACTTCGCCGGCTCCGTCTGCCGTGCGGTGTCCGGCGGCTGGGACACCGACTCCAACGGCGCGACGGCCGGCAGCATCGCCGGTCTCCTCGCCGGCACCCCGGAGGCGCTGCCCGACCGCCTTCGGGGCCCGCTGAAGAACCGGCTCGCCACCACCGTCGCGGACTTCGACGGCACCGGCTTCGACTCCCTCGCCCACCTCACCCACCTGGAGGCGACCCGCACATGACTCACATCGCCGTCCTCGGCAGCACCAACATGGACCTGGTCACCTACGTCACGAAGGCCCCGCAGCGCGGCGAGACCGTGACCGGACGGGAGTTCCGTACGATCCCCGGCGGCAAGGGCGCCAACCAGGCGATCGCCGCCGCCCGCGCCGGCGCCACCGTCTCGATGATCGGCGCGGTCGGCAACGACGCCTTCGGCCTGCGGCTGCGCGACACCCTCGAACACTCCGGCGTCGACACCGACTTCCTGCGCACCGTCGAGGGCCCCTCCGGAACCGCGCACATCGTCGTGGACGACGAGGGCGGCAACTCCATCGTCGTCATCCCCGGCGCGAACGGCACGGTCGACCACCTCTCCCCCGGCGACGAGCAGCTGATCGCCTCCGCCGACACCCTGCTGCTCCAGCTGGAGATCCCGCTCGCCGCGGTCGTCGCGGGCGCGGAGGCGGCCCGCCGGCACGGGATCCGCACGGTCCTCACCCCGTCCCCGGCCCGGCCGCTGCCACCCGAACTCCTCGCCGCCACCGATCTGCTGCTGCCCAACGAGTACGAGGCGCTCACCCTCACCGGCCGCACGGACCCACGCGAGGCGGCCGCGGCGCTGCTGGACCTGGTGCCGGAGGTCGTCGTCACCCTGGGCGCGACCGGCAGCCTGTACCTGGCGCGGGGCGCCGAACCGCTCGTGGTCCCCGCCCCCCGGGTGACCGCCGTCGACTCCACGGGCGCGGGCGACACCTTCGCCGGCGCGCTGGCGGTGGCCATGGCCGAGGAGAAACCGGTACGGGAGGCGCTGTCCTGGGCGGCCGCCGCGGCGGCGATCTCCGTCCAGCGGGCCGGGGCGTCGGCTTCGATGCCGTACCGCCCGGAGATCGACGCCCAGTACACCGCATGAGTACGGCGACGGGTACGCACCCGGCCCTCGCCGGTCTGCGGGTGCTGGACCTCGCGACCCTGTTCGCGGGCCCGATGGCCGCGACCCTGCTGGGCGACTTCGGCGCCGAGGTGATCAAGGTCGAGCATCCCCGCCGGCCCGACCCCTCGCGCGGCCACGGACCCGCCCGGCAGGGCGTGGGTCTGTGGTGGAAGGTGCTCGGCCGCAACAAGCGCGCCATCACCCTCGACCTGTCCACGCCGGGCGGCCGCGGCACCCTGCTCAGGCTCGCCGCCACCGCCGACGTGGTGATCGAGAACTTCCGCCCCGGCACCCTGGAGAAATGGGACCTGGGCTGGGACGAGCTGTCCGCGGCCAACCCGCGGCTGGTCCTGGCCCGGGTCACCGCGTTCGGCCAGTTCGGCCCGTACGCCCACCGCCCGGGCTTCGGCACCCTCGCCGAGGCGATGAGCGGCTTCGCCGCCATCACCGGGGAGCCGGACGCGCCCCCGACGCTGCCGCCCTTCGGGCTCGCCGACTCCATCGCGGGCCTGGCGACCGCCTACGCCGTGCTGACGGCGCTGGCGGCGCGGGAGCGCACCGGCAGCGGGCAGGTGGTCGACATGGCGATCATCGAGCCGATCCTGTCGGTCCTCGGCCCCCAGCCGACCTGGTACGACCAGCTCGGTCATGTGCAGGAGCGCACCGGCAACCGGTCCGCGAACAACGCCCCGCGCAACACCTACCGCACCGCCGACGGCGCCTGGATCGCCGTCTCCACCTCCGCGCAGTCGGTCGCCGAGCGGGTGATGCGGCTGGTGGGGCGCCCGGAGCTGGCCGCCGAACCGTGGTTCGCCACGGGCGTGGGCCGGGCCGCGCACGCCGACGTGCTGGACGAGGCGGTCGGCTCCTGGATCGCCGCCCGCACCCGCACCGAGGTGCTGGCGGCCTTCGAGAAGGCGGAGGCGGCCGCGGCCCCGGTGCAGGACGTCCGGGACGTCCTGGCGGACCCCCAGTACCAGGCCCTGGAGACCGTCACCACGGTCAGCGACCCGGAGCTGGGACCGCTGCGCATGCAGAACGTCCTCTTCCGGCTCTCCGCCACACCCGGCGCGATCCGCTGGGCCGGCCGCCCGCACGGTGCCGACACGGACGCCGTGCTCGGTGAACTGGGCCTGGGCCCGGCCGACATCGCCGCCCTGCGCGCGGAGGGCGCCCTGTGATCCGGTTCCCGCTCACCTGGCTCTACGCTCCCGGCGACCGCCCGCACGTCGTGGCCAAGGCGCTGACGGCGGGCGCCGACACGGTGGTGATCGACCTGGAGGACGCGGTCGCCCCGGACCGCAAGGACTACGCCCGCGCCGCCACGGCCGAGCTGCTCCGCACCCGCCAGCCGGTCCCGGTGCACGTCCGTGTCAACGCCCTGGACACCCCGTGGGCGGCCGCGGACCTCGCGGCACTGGCCACGCTGCCGGGCGTGTCCGGGCTACGGCTGCCGAAGGTGACCTCGCCCGGCCAGATCAGGCAGGTCGCCGTGGCCACCCCGCTTCCGCTGTACGCGCTGCTGGAGTCGGCCCTCGGCATCGAGCACGCCTACGCCATCGCCGGTGCCCATCCGGCGCTGCGGGGCATCTCCCTCGGCGAGGCGGACCTCAGGGCCGACCTGGGACTGCGGGCCGACGCGGGTCTGGACGGGCCGCGCTCGCGGGTGGTCGTCGCCGCCCGCGCGGCGGGTCTGGCCCCGCCGTCGCAGTCCGTCCACCCCGACATCCGCGACCTGGACGGCCTCGCCGCGTCCTGCGCCCGCGGACGCGCCCTGGGCTTCCTGGGCCGTTCGGCGATCCACCCCCGGCAGCTTCCGGTGATCGAGCGGGCCTATCTGCCCACGCCCGCGGAGATCGAGCAGGCCGAGACGATCATCAAGGCGGCGGCGGAGGAGCAGGGGGCCCAGGCCCTGCCCGACGGCCGCTTCATCGACGCGGCGGTGGTCGCGGCGGCCCGGCGGACGCTGTCGCTGGCCCACCGGCGATGACCGGTGCCCCGGTGCCCGGACACGCCGAGGGCGCCCGGAGATCCCGGGCGCCCTCGGTGCCGTCAGTGGCGCGGGTCAGCTCTTCTTCGAAGCCGACTCGGCGGTCTCGTCCTCCACCGATCCGGCGTTCTCCGGCTCGGCGGCGTCCTCCGGCTTCCCGCCGTTCGGCGCCTTCCCGGCGCCCTCCGGCCTTCCGGCGTCCTCCGCCGTCCCGGCGTGCTCCGGCTTCCCCGTGTCCTCGGCGGCGTCCTCGGCACCGTCGGCCGGGCCGCCGGAGACGTCATCGGCCGTGCCGTCGGAGGAGGCGCCGGGCATTCCCCGCTCCACCACCGCTTCGCGTCCGGGCCGCTTCTTCGAGGACACCACCATGTAGGCCACGGCGAGCAGGAAGACGGCCAGCGCGGTCCAGTCGTTCAGCCGGAGACCGAGGATGTGGTGGGCGTCGTCCACGCGCATGTACTCGATCCAGCCGCGGCCCACGCAGTACGCGGCGACGTACAGGGCGAACGCCCGGCCGTGGCCCAGCACGAAGCGGCGGTCGGCCCAGATGACGAGGAGGCCGACGCCGACGCACCACAGGGACTCGTAGAGGAAGGTCGGGTGGTAGTAGCCCGGCACCCGGCCGCCTTCGGCGGAGGTGATGTGCAGCGCCCACGGAACGTGCGTCTCGCGGCCGTACAGCTCCTGGTTGAACCAGTTGCCCCAGCGGCCGATGGCCTGCGCGAACGCGATGCCCGGCGCCACGGCGTCGGCGTACGCGGGCAGCGGGACACCCCGGCGGCGCGCGCCGATCCAGGCACCCACCGCGCCGAGCGCGATCGCGCCCCAGATGCCCAGGCCGCCCTCCCAGACCTTGAAGGCGTCCACCCAGTCACGGCCGTCGCTGAAGTACAGCTCATAGTCCGTGATCACGTGGTAGAGCCGGCCGCCGACCAGGCCGAACGGCACGGCCCAGACAGCGATGTCGGCGACCGTGCCGGACCGTCCGCCGCGGGCGACCCAGCGCTTGTTGCCGAGCCAGACGGCGACGAAGACGCCGATGATGATGCAGAAGGCGTAGCCGCGCAGCGGGATGGGGCCGAGATACAGCACCCCGCGCGACGGGCTGGGAATGTAGGCAAGTTCCATGGCAGGTCCGACGCTACCGTGCCGGGCCGTGGGGACGGCAAGCAGCCCGGCTACGGGTCCATAACGGGAGCGTGGGAAAACACCCTCACCGCTTGTCGGCGTCCTCCACCATCTGCTTGAGCTTGGCCGGGGTCATCGTCTGGTCCTGGTAGATGTTCTTGCCGTTGAGCAGGACCGTCGGCGTGCCGGAGAAGTTGCCGGACTTGAAGGCCTTGTGGGACTTGTTCACCCAGTTGTCGTGGGTGCCGTCCTGCACGCACGTGCGGAAGGCGGGCGTGTCCAGGCCGTTGACCTTGCCGGCCAGCTCGATCAGCCGGGCGTTGCTGCCGAAGGCGTCGTCGGTCTCCCTGGGCTGGTTCGCGTACAGCACGTCGTGGTAGTCGCGGAACTTTCCGGCGTCCTGGGCGCAGGCGGCGGCGTTGGCCGCGCGCAGGGAGCCGCTGCCGCCGAGGTTGCCGTCGATCAGGCGGACCAGGTGGTAGTCGATTCTGAGCTTGCCGGCGTCGGCGAGTTCGTGGAGCGTCGGCCGGTACGCCGTCTCGAAGGCCTGGCAGGCCGGGCAGCGGAAGTCCTCCCAGACGGTGAGCGTGGACTTGGCGCCGTCCTTGCCGACCGGGATGGCGAGGCTGTCCTTGCCCTGCGCGCCGGAGGGCGCCACGACCGGGCCCGCGCCGCTCTGCTTGTCCTTGCCGGCGTTGGCGGCGACCACGCCGATCACCGCCGCCAGGCCGAGGACGCAGACGACGCTCGCGCCCACGATCAGCGTGCGCCGCCGCTTCTCCGCGGCCTTCTGCTTCTCGCGCTCGACCGTCAGCCGTTCCCGGGCCGTGCGCTTTCCGTCACGGTTGTTCTCGCTCACACCCCCAGAACGAACCGGGGAGGCGCAGCGCGCCTCCCCGGTCCCAGGTCCACCCGTTCGAGTGACCGGATCTTCCGTGGTGACCGGCTCCGGACGGTTGCCGCCGGTCAGACCCGGCGGCGCACGCCCTCGGCCAGCTCGCCGGCCAGCCGGCGGACCTCCTCGAGGCCCGCGGCGTGGTCCGGGGCGTCCAGCATCCGCTTGACGAACGCCGAGCCGACGATGACGCCGTCGGCGAAGCCGGCGACCTCGGCGGCCTGCGCCGCGTCGGAGACGCCGAGCCCGACGCAGACGGGCAGTGCGGTGCCGGTGCCGCGGGTGCGCTCGACCAGGTCCTGGGCCTGCGTGCCGACCGACTCGCGGGTGCCGGTGACGCCCATCAGCGAGGCGGCGTAGACGAAGCCGCTGCCCACCGCGGTGATCTGGGCGAGCCGCTCGTCCCGGCTGCTGGGGGCGACGACGAAGACGGTGGCGAGACCGTGCTTGTCGGCGTGCTCCCGCCACAGGGCCGACTCCTGGACCGGCAGGTCGGGCAGGATGCAGCCGGCGCCGCCCGCCTCGGCCAGCTCGGCGGTGAAGCGCTCGACGCCGTAGCGGTCGATGGGGTTCCAGTACGTCATGACGAGCACGGGCTTGCCGGTGGCCTCGTGGGCCTCCCTGACCGTGCGCATGACGTCCGCGATCTTGACGCCGCCGCGCAGGGCGATGTCGTCGGCGGTCTGGATGACCGGGCCGTCCAGCACCGGGTCGCTGTGCGGCAGGCCGACCTCCACGACGTCGGCGCCGCCGTCGAACACGGCCTTGACCGCCTCGATGCCGCCGTCCACCGTGGGGAAGCCGGCCGGCAGGTAGGCGATGAGCGCGGAGCGGCCCTCGGCCTTCGCGGCCGCCAGGGTGTCCGTCAGCAGCTCGCTGTTCCCGCTCACTTGGCGTCTCCCTCGATCTCGGCGGTGTCGGCTTCGTCGGCGGCCACCTCGGCGTCGGTGTCGTAGAGGCCGAAGTAGCGGGCGGCGGTGTCCATGTCCTTGTCGCCGCGGCCGGACAGGTTGACGACGATCAGGCCGTCCCTGCCCAGCTCCCTGCCGACCTCCAGGGCGCCGGCCAGGGCGTGGGCGCTCTCGATGGCCGGGATGATGCCCTCGGTGCGGGACAGCAGGCGCAGGGCCTGCATGGCGGCGTCGTCGGTGACCGCGCGGTACTCGCCGCGGCCGGAGTCCTTCAGATAGGAGTGCTCGGGGCCGATGCCCGGGTAGTCCAGACCCGCCGAGATCGAGTACGGCTCGGTGATCTGGCCCTCCTCGTCCTGCAGGACGTAGGACCGGGAGCCGTGCAGGATGCCGGGCTCGCCCGCGGTCAGGGTGGCCGCGTGCTCGCCGGTCTCGATGCCGTGTCCGGCGGGCTCGCAGCCGATGAGCCGGACGCCCTCGTCGGGGATGAAGGCGTGGAAGAGGCCGATGGCGTTGGAGCCGCCGCCCACGCAGGCGACGGCCGCGTCCGGGAGGCGGCCGGCGCGCTCGAGCAGCTGACGGCGGGCCTCGACGCCGATGACCCGGTGGAAGTCGCGGACCATGGCCGGGAAGGGGTGCGGGCCGGCGACCGTGCCGAACAGGTAGTGGGTGCGGTCGACGTTGGCGACCCAGTCGCGGAACGCCTCGTTGATGGCGTCCTTGAGGGTGCGGCTGCCGGACTTCACGGCGACGACCTCGGCGCCGAGCATGCGCATGCGGGCGACGTTCAGGGCCTGGCGCTCGGTGTCGATCTCGCCCATGTAGATGGTGCAGTCGAGGCCGAAGAGCGCGCAGGCGGTGGCGGTCGCGACGCCGTGCTGGCCGGCGCCGGTCTCGGCGATGACCCGCGTCTTGCCCATGCGCTTGGTGAGCAGGGCCTGGCCGAGCACGTTGTTGATCTTGTGGGAGCCGGTGTGGTTGAGGTCCTCGCGCTTGAGGAACACCCGGGCGCCACCGGCGTGTTCGGCGAACCGCGGCACCTCGGTGAGGGAGCTGGGGCGGCCGGTGTAGTTGACCAGCAGGTCGTCGAGCTCGCGGGCGAACTCGGGGTCGTGCTTGGCCTTGTCGTACTCGACGGCGACCTCGTCCACGGCGGCGACGAGGGCCTCCGGGATGAACTTGCCGCCGAACGCGCCGAAGTAGCCCTCGGGACTGGGGATGTGACCGTCCGGGTCGGGGATGAAGAACTCGCTGGGCATGCGGAAACCTCACGGTGAGTGTGGATGAAGAACACGAATCGCCGTGGGGCGGAGGATGTCGAACGGCCTCAGGTGGTGTGTGGCTGGTCGCGCAGTTCCCCGCGCCCCTGGGGGCGCGCTGCCATCGACGCCCGTTCACCTGTCCGGGCTCGTCACCGATGACGTAGCGCACCCGGCGACCGTGCACGCGCCGGGCCGGCGCACGGCAGCCCCGGGGACGGCAGCCGCGCGCCAGGCGGGCGTACCGGTCCACGGTCGTCATCGTGAGGGTCATCGCAACCAAGCCTAGCGGGGGATCAGCCGCGGCCGTGCCGCAGCGCCGGGTGCTCGCCCGCCGCCACCAGGTCGGCCACCGCCGCCTTGGGGTCGCGGCCGGTGACCAGCGACTCGCCGACCAGCACCGCGTCGGCGCCGGCGTTGGCGTAGGCGATCAGGTCGTGCGGTCCGCGCACCCCGGACTCGGCCACCGTGACGATGCCCTCCGGGACCTCCGGGGCGACCCGCTCGAACGTGCCGCGGTCGACCTCCAGCGTCCTCAGGTTGCGCGCGTTGATACCGATGATCCTGGCGCCCGCGTCCACGGCCCGCTCGACCTCGTCCTCGTCGTGCGCCTCCACGAGCGGGGTGAGGCCGATGGAGACGGCCCGCTCGATCAGCGACTCCAGGGCCGGCTGGTCGAGGGCGGCCACGATCAGCAGCGCGAGGTCGGCGCCGTACGCGCGGGCCTCCCACAGCTGGTACGACGTGACGATGAAGTCCTTGCGCAGGATCGGGATGTCCACGCGCGCGCGGACGGCCTCCAGGTCGGCCAGCGAGCCGCCGAAGCGGCGCTGCTCGGTGAGGACGGAGATGACGGCCGCGCCACCCGCCTCGTAGTCCGCGGCCAGCGCGGCCGGGTCGGCGATCGCGGCCAGCGCGCCCTTGGAGGGGCTGGAGCGCTTGACCTCGCAGATCACCTTGACGCCGTCGCCCTTGAGCGCGGCCACCCCGTCCTTGGCGGCGGGGGCCTTGGCCGCGCGCTCCTTGAGCTCGTCGAGGCTCACGCGTGCCTGCCGCTCCGCGAGGTCGGCACGGACTCCGTCGATGATCTCGTCGAGCACACTCACGCGAGCGGCCCCCTTCCTGGGCGGTGGTTCCTTCGGGTTCCGAGAACCCGTAGTCACTGCGATGGTATCCGCAGGAGCGCCAAGGCCTCGCATCCGGTGGCGGGCGGTCCCACCACCTGGACCTTTCGCGCCCGGCCGGTCAGGGGTGCAGCCAGCTGCCGAACGGCAGGTTGCGGACCACGGTGAAGACCAGCAGCAGCGCGCCGACCGCCCACAGCCGCGCCGGTCCGGGATCGAGCCGGGCCGGTCTGCCCCGCACCGTCCGGATCACCCAGACGGTCCACAGCACCGCGCAGACCAGGTAGGCGGCCACGCCCGCCGCGTTGTCCCGCAGGGCGGTGAGGAGATCGCCGTGGACGAAGGCGTGCGCGCTGCGCAGTCCGCCGCAGCCGGGGCAGTAGAGGCCGGTGAGCCGGTACAGGGGGCAGACGGGGTAGTGGCCGGGTTCACCGGGGTCGACGGCTCCGACGTAGGCGAAGGCCGCGGCGGCGGCCGTGAACAGCCCGGCCGGAACGGCGAGCCGCCGCCACACGGGGGCGACCCGGGCCGGGTGGGGGGTCCGGGCCGGGTGGGGGGTCGGCGGCGGGGCCGTGCTGCTGTCGGCGTTCACGGCGGCATTCTGCCCCGCCCGCCGGCCACGCGCGCGCCCGCAGCGGCCGACCGGGCACGGGGCCGCCGGCGTGCGGCCCGGCACGCGGCGAGGGGCGGCCCCGCATCCTGTGGATGCCGGGCCGCCCCTCGGAAGACCTGGGTGCCGTCGCGGTCAGCCCTTGGCGCCGGCCGGTTCGGGGGTCGCGACGGGAGCCTGGTGCGGGAGGGCGCGCTCCTGCTTCGGCTGGCCGAGACCCATGGCACGCATGATCATGCCGACGACGCCGCCGAGGACCACGATCACCATGCCGGCCCAGAAGCCGACGGGCTGGGCCATCACCATGAACGCGCCCGAGACGCAGAAACCGATGAAGGTGATGGTGACGCCGGTCCAGGCGGCCGGGGTGTGACCGTGGCTGCTGCCCGCCATGACTTTGCTCCTCGTTGCTGTGTACGTGTCGAAGTACGTGTCCGTACGGGTTCCGGGCCCGCCCGTCACCGTCCGAGCCGGACGCTCGCCGTCCATTGTCCCGTACGCGCGCGCATGCCGGACGCGGGGGTGGCGTCTGTTTCACCACATCGCCCGGGCGGACCGTACACCCGCCGCCCGGGCGGGCGCGCGCAGCGCACCGGTCAGGCGCCGGTCGGGTCCTCGCCCCGGTCCAGGGCCTTCCAGATCTCCTCGGGGCGCTCCGGGTCGACCGGCCGGCCCTTGCGGCGGGGGCGCTCGGTGCCGCGCTCGTAGCGTCCGGACATGGCGGGCCACGTACGGCCGTAGCGCAGCGCCAACAGGCCGGCGACCAGGATCAGGGCGCCGCCGACGGCCGCGACGTAGGGCCAGCCCGTGTGGCTCAGCGCGCCGACCGTGGCGGAGGTGTCACCGCTCACCTGCGCCGCCCGGTCGTCCAGCGCGGAGCTGTCGGTGGCGGCCGCGAGGGCGGCGATGGCGATGCCGGCCCCGGAGAGCGCGAGGAGGGCGGCGACCAGGAGGCGGCCGGCCCTGCGGACGGCGAAGACGGCGACGAGCGCGGCGAGGCCCACTATGGCGAGGGCCGCTGGGACGCCGGTGACGTCGCTGCCCTTCACGGTCAGCGGGAACGCGCCGCCGGCGACCGTCGCGGTCCCCTCCGCCCAGCGTTGCCGGGTGGCGAGCAGCGCCACGGCCGCGCCGAGGGCACCGCACAGGAGGGCCACGGCGAGGCTGCGCCGGCCGGACCGGGCGGGAGCGTCGGCTTCGGAGCGAGGGTCAGGAGCAGCAGTCACGTACTCCACTATCGCCTGAACCCCGGGCGAAGTGTCACCCGGGGCTCGTATGAGAAGCGCCCTACTCGCCCAGGCGGTTGGCGGTGTGCACCGCCCGCAGGACCGCGGCCGCCTTGTTGCGGCACTCCTGGTCCTCCGCCACCGGGTCGGAATCGGCCACGATGCCGGCTCCGGCCTGCACGTACGCCGTGCCGTCCCGCAGCAGGGCGGTGCGGATGGCGATCGCGGTGTCGGAGTCGCCGGCGAAGTCCAGGTAGCCGATGCAGCCGCCGTACAACCCGCGCCGGGACGGCTCCAGTTCGTCGATGATCTGCATCGCGCGCGGCTTGGGGGCGCCGGAGAGGGTGCCGGCCGGGAAGCAGGCGGTGAGCACGTCGAAGGCGGTGTGGTCCCCGGCCACCCTGCCGGTGACGGTGGAGACGATGTGCATCACGTGCGAGTAGCGCTCGATGGACATGAAGTCGACGACCTCGACGGAGCCGGGCTCGCAGACCCGGCCGAGGTCGTTGCGGCCGAGGTCCACCAGCATCAGGTGCTCGGCGCGCTCCTTGGCGTCGGCGAGCAGTTCGTCGGCCAGGGCCTGGTCCTCCTGCGGGGTGGCCCCGCGCGGCCGGGTGCCGGCGATGGGGTGCACCATCGCGCGTCCGTCCTCGACCTTGACCAGGGCCTCCGGCGAGGAGCCGACGACGTCGAACCCGTCGAAGCGGAAGAGGTACATGTACGGCGAGGGGTTGGTCGCCCTGAGGACCCGGTAGACGTCCAGCGCGCTCGCCGTGCACGGGGTCTCGAACCGCTGGGAGGGCACGACCTGGAAGGCCTCGCCCGCGCGGATGCGCTCCTTGACGTCCTCGACGGCCGCCCGGAAGTCGGCGCCGCCCCACAGCGCGGTGTACTCGGGCAGCTCCGAGGGCGGCAGGACGGCCGGGGGCTGGGCCACCGCGCGCGTGAGGTCGGCCTCCATCGCGTCGAGGCGGGCCACGGCGTCGGCGTAGGCCTCGTCCACACCGGTGTCGAGGTCGTTGTGGTTGATCGCGTTGGCGATCAGCAGGACCGAGCCCTCCCAGTGGTCCATGACCGCGAGGTCGCTGGTCAGGAGCATGGTCAGTTCGGGCAGTCGCAGGTCGTCGCGCTCACCGGGGCCGATCTTCTCCAGGCGACGGACGATGTCGTAGCCGAGGTAGCCGACCATGCCGCCGGTGAAGGGCGGCAGGCCCTCCTGGTGCGGGGTGTGCAGGGCCTGGATCGTGGTGCGCAGGGCCTGGAGCGGGTCGCCGTCGGTGGGGACGCCGACGGGCGGGGTGCCGAGCCAGTGGGCCTGCCCGTCCCGCGCGGTCAGGGTGGCGGCGCTGCGGACGCCCACGAACGAGTACCGGGACCAGGAGCGGCCGTTCTCCGCGGACTCCAGCAGGAAGGTGCCGGGGCGCTCGGCGGCCAGCTTGCGGTACAGCGCGACCGGGGTGTCGCCGTCCGCCAGCAGCTTGCGCGTGACCGGGATGACGCGCCGGTCGGCGGCCAGTTTGCGGAAGGTCTCGAGGTCCATGAACGGTGACCTTACTGATCCGAACGGGCGGGGCCGGAATCGGCGCCCCCGCGCAGGACGTCCTCGTCGAAGCAGGTGCGCGCGCCGGTGTGGCAGGCGGCGCCGACCTGGTCGACCTTGACGAGCACGGTGTCGGCGTCGCAGTCCAGGGCGACCGACTTCACCCACTGGAAGTGGCCGGAGGTGTCGCCCTTGACCCAGTACTCCCGGCGGCTGCGCGACCAGTAGGTGCAGCGGCCGGTGGTCAGCGTCCGGTGCAGGGCCTCGTCGTCCATCCAGCCGAGCATGAGCACCTCACCGGTGTCGTACTGCTGGGCGATGGCCGGGAGGAGCCCGTCGGCGCTGCGCTTGAGGCGCGCGGCGATCTCCGGGTCGAGGCTGCTGGGCCGGGGGGTTCCGGTCGTACTGGTCATGGGTGCCATTGTGCCGCGCCGCACCGACACGGCCGGAGGCGCGTCCGTTGGGCGGACCGATCACCTGGTCGTAGGGTGACAGCATGTCGACCTTCGCCAAGCGTGAACGGCTCCTGCTCGCCGACCTCTTGGAAACCGTCGGGCCGGACGCCGAGACCCTCTGCGACGGCTGGCGGACCCGGGACCTGGCCGCGCACGTGATCGTGCGTGAACGCCGGCCGGACGCGGCCGGCGGCACGCTCGTCAAGCAGCTCGCGCCGCGTCTGGAGAGGGTGATGGCCGAGTACACCGCCAAGCCGTACGAGGAGCTGATCCAGCTCATCCGCACCGGCCCGCCCCGGTTCTCGCCCTTCCAGCTCAAGCAGATCGACGAGGCGGCCAACATCGTCGAGTTCTACGTCCACACCGAGGACGTCCGCCGCGCCCAGCCCGACTGGAGCCGGCGCGAACTGGACCCCGTCTTCCAGGACGCCCTGTGGTCCCGGCTGGAGCGCACGGCGCGGCTGGCGGGCCGTGGGGTGCCGACGGGTCTGGTGCTGCGCCGCCCGGACGGCCAGACGGTGGTGGCGCACCGGGGCGCTCCGGTGGTCACGGTGACCGGTGAGCCGTCGGAGCTGCTGATGTTCGTCTTCGGCCGGCAGAACGCCGCGGCGGTGGACGTGGAGGGCGACGCGGAGGCGATCGAGAGGCTCCACGAGTCCAAGCAGCTGGGCATCTGAGAGGGGCCACCCCGTGATCAAGGTGGCGATGACCGGGGTGTACGTGGACGACGTGGCGCAGGCGCACGCCTTCTACACCGACGTCCTCGGCTTCGAGACGCGCACCCGCCTGGACCTCGGGGACGGCAGGCTGTTCGTGACCGTCGGGGCGCACGGGGCCCAGCCGGACGTGCAGCTGCTGCTGGAGCCCGGACAGGGCCCGATCGCCGAGCCGTACCGCGGCGCGCTGTACCGGGCCGGCATCCCGTGCATCGTCTTCTCCGTGGACGACCTCCGGGCCGAGTACGCGCGGCTGAGCGGCCTCGGCGTCCGGTTCACGCACCGGCCGCGGCAGCGGGGGCCGGTACTGGCGGCGGTCTTCGACGACACCGTCGGCAATCTGGTGCAACTGGTCCAGCCGAAGCAGTGAGCGGTCGGCCGGGAGTCCGGTCAGCGGTCGGCCGGGAGTCCGGTGAGCCGCCGGCCGGGAGTCCGGTGAGCCGCCGGCCGGGGGTCCGGTCGTCAGCCGGGGAGTTCGGCGCGGCGCAGGTCCGGGACGACGAGGGCGACGACTCCGCCGAGGCCGCAGACGGTGGCGCTGGCCACGAAGACCGGTCCGAGGCCCCAGGCGCCGATCGCGGCGGCCGCGAACGGCATGCTCAGCGGGGCCAGGCCGAGGCTGACCAGGGCGGCCACGGCGGTGACCCGGCCGAGGTAGGCGGGGTCGGACCGGGTCTGCAGCAGGGCCCCGCACAGGGCGCCGCTGAGCCCGGCGAGCAGGCCCACGGCCAGCGCCACGCCGACGGCGGCGGCGAGCGCGGGGACGAAGGCGAGCGCGCCGATGGCCACCGCGCCCGTGACGCACGCGCACCCGATGACCAGTCCGGCCCGGGGCACTCGGCCCCGCACGGTCAGCAGCAGCGAGGCCGCGCCCGCGCCGGTGCCGAACCCGGCGAGCACCCAGCCCATCCCGGCGGCGCCCCAGCCGCGCCGCTCGGCGAGCAGGGTGAGGCCGACGTTGAGCGGGCCGACGAAACCGAGGTCGCCGAGGGCGATGGCCAGCACCAGCGGGGCGAGGACGCGATGGCGGCGGATGTAGCGCAGGCCCGCGGCGAGGTCGCCCACGGCGGTGGTGCGGGCGGCCCCGGGCGTGTCGTCCTCGGGCAGGTCGCCCACGCGCACGCAGATCAGCAGTGGGACGGAGACGGCGATGAGCACCCCGGCGAGCAGGAAGGCCCCGGCCGCCCCGCCGACGGCCACGCCGAGCCCGCCGAGCGGGGCGCCGACCACGGTCGAGAGGCGGATGGCGAGGCCGCGCATGCCCTGCACCCGGGCCAGCTGGCCCTTGCCGGTCAGGCGGGCCGGCAGGGCGCCGACGGCGGGCATGAAGACGGCGTCGACCGTGCCGAAGACCAGCGCCAGCAGAGTGAGCGGCCACAGCCCGGGGCCGGCGAGGAACAGCAGGGCGGCGACGGCGAGAACGGCGGCGCAGCGCACGGCGTCGCTGCCGATGACGACCCGGCGCGGGCCCAGCCGGTCGGCGAGCACTCCCCCGCCGAGCATGAGCACGGCCCTGGGCACCGCGCTGACGGACATCACGGCACCGGCCTGGGCCGGGCTGCCGGCCTGGACGGCGGCCCAGGACAGGGCGAGGTAGTAGACGCCGTCGCCGAGCATGGAGGAGGTGTAGGCGGCGAGCCAGCGCAGGACGTTGGGGTCCCGGTGGGCGGCGCGTTCCCCGGTGCTGGGGCTCGCCGGTATGTGCGGGCCGGTCACGGTGTCGGGCACGGACGGGCCCTTTCTCAGTCGCGGAACGGGAAGCCGTACACGTGCAGGGCGACGTGTTCGCGCTGCTCGGTCCCGCCCGCGGCTTCCGCGGCCCGGCCCCGCTCGTCGTACCTGCGCAGGACCGCGACGAGTTCGTCCTTCAGCGCGGTGAGTTCCGTCGGGGTCAGCCGCATCCAGGACTCGCTGTCGATCGACGCGGTGTTCCACTCGGGGCTCCACGTGGCGCGTTCGTCGAGGTAGCGGCGGTAGCGGTCGGTGCGCTGGTCGTGAAAGAGGCGGGTGGCCGCCAGGTGGGCCGCGGCCCTCCCCGGCTCCCCCCGGAAGTCCTGGTCCCGGATGGCCACCCCGTCCGAGGCGGCCTGCCACCACCGCTCCCGGGCGTCCCCGGTCTGCGGCGGTGCCGCCTCGATCAGCCCGTGCTCGGCGAGCTTGCGCAGGTGGTAGCTGACCAGCGACACGGCCTCGTCCACGCGCTCGGCGAGCTGGGAGGCCGTGGCGACCCGCTCGACGCACAGCAGGCGGTAGAGGTTCGCGCGCAGCGGATGGGCGAGGGCCTTCAAGGTGCCCACGTCGGTGATCCTGCGGGGCTCTTCGCTCGGCGGCATGCGCTCACCGTAGATACGCAAGAGAAGTTGCGCAACGAACTTTGCGCAACTTCTCTTTCGCGTTTCGCGCCCGTCACGCCATGCCGGTACGGCGGCCGGCACGACTCACCCCCGTAGGGGGCCCGGCGTCACTCCTGTCGGGGCCCGGCGTCACTCTCGTCGGGCCCGGCGCCACGCCCGTACGGCCGGCCCGCGCGACGACACGTGCGGCGGCCCCGCGGCGGCACTCCCGCGTACGTCCGCGACAGCACTCCCGCTCGTACGGTCCGCGACAGCACTCCCGCTCGTACGGTCCGCGACAGCACTCCCGCTCGTACGGCGGGTCCCCGGCTCGGCGCCGCGTCAGCGCACCGGGTGCCCCGCCTCGCGCAGCGTCTGCTTCACCTCGCCGATGCGCAGGTCGCCGAAGTGGAAGACCGAGGCGGCCAGCACCGCGTCCGCGCCCGCCTCGACGGCCGGCGGGAAGTGGGTCAGGCTGCCCGCGCCGCCCGAGGCGATCACCGGAACGCCGACGTGCTTGCGGACGGCGGCGATCAGCTCCAGGTCGTAGCCGTCCTTCGTGCCGTCCGCGTCCATGGAGTTCAGCAGGATCTCCCCGGCGCCCAGCTCGGCGGCCCGGTGCGCCCACTCGACGGCGTCGATGCCGGTGCCCTGTCGGCCGCCGTGGGTCGTGACCTCGAAGGAGCCGGACGAGCCGGCGCGGCCGGGGGTGCGGCGCGCGTCCACCGACAGCACCAGCACCTGCCGGCCGAAGCGCTCGGCGATCTCGCGGATCAGGTCCGGGCGGGCGATGGCCGCGGTGTTCACGCCCACCTTGTCGGCGCCCGCCCGCAGCAGCTTGTCCACGTCCTCGGCGGTGCGGACCCCGCCGCCGACGGTCAGCGGGATGAACACCTGCTCGGCGGTGCGCCGCACCACGTCGTAGGTCGTCTCCCGGTCGCCCGAGGAGGCGGTGATGTCCAGGAACGTCAGCTCGTCGGCGCCCTCGGCGTCGTACACCTTGGCCATCTCGACTGGGTCGCCCGCGTCGCGCAGGTTCTGGAAGTTGACGCCCTTGACGACCCGGCCGTTGTCCACGTCCAGGCAGGGGATGACCCGTACGGCCAGCGTCATGCGGGCACCCCTCGGAACGCCTCCACCTCGACCTCGACGACCAGGCTGGGGTCCACGAAACCGGAGACGATGATCATCGACGCGGCGGGCCGGACGGTTTCGAACAGCGCCTTGTGGGCGCGCCCGACCTCCTCCACGTCGCGGGCGTGGGTGATGTACATGCGCGTGCGCACGACATCGTCGCGGCCGAGGCCCAGCTGCCCCAGCGCGGCCAGGGCGACGTTGAACGAGTTGACCGCCTGCTCGTACGGGCCGCCCCCGGCGATCTGCCCGTCCACGATGGACGTGCAGCCCGAGACCAGCACCAGGCCGTTCGGCAGCTCCACCGCGCGGGAGTAGCCGAATTCCTCTTCCCAGGGCGCGCCGGTCGACACGCGTCGTACGTCACTCACTTGGCCACCGCCTCCAAGGCCTCTTCCAGGGTGAACGCCTTCGCGTACAGGGCCTTCCCGACGATGGAGCCCTCGACACCGAGGGGTACCAGCTCGGCGATGGCGCGGAGGTCGTCCAGGGACGACACGCCGCCGGACGCCACGACCGGGCGGTCGGTGGCGGCGCAGACGTTCCTCAGCAGGTCCAGGTTCGGGCCCTGCAGGGTGCCGTCCTTGGCGATGTCGGTGACGACATAGCGGGCGCAGCCCTCCTTGTCGAGCCGCGCCAGCGTCTCGTAGAGGTCGCCGCCGTCGCGGGTCCAGCCGCGGCCGCGCAGGGTCGTGCCGCGGACGTCCAGGCCGACGGCGATCTTGTCGCCGTGCTCGGCGATGACCTTGGCGACCCACTCGGGGGTCTCCAGGGCGGCGGTGCCCAGGTTCACCCGGGTGCAGCCCGTGGCCAGGGCGGCGGCGAGGGTGTCGTCGTCGCGGATGCCGCCGGACAGCTCCACCTTGATGTCCATCGCCCGGGCGACCTCGGCGATCAGTTCCCGGTTGTCACCCGTGCCGAACGCGGCGTCCAGGTCGACCAGGTGCAGCCACTCGGCGCCGGAGCGCTGCCAGGCGAGGGCGGCCTCCAGCGGCGAGCCGTAGGAGGTCTCGGTCCCGGACTCGCCGTGCACGAGGCGTACGGCCTGGCCGTCGCGGACGTCGACGGCGGGGAGGAGTTCGAGCTTGGCCATGGTCTACAGGGTTCCGATCCAGTTGGTGAGGAGCTGGGCGCCGGCGTCGCCGGACTTCTCGGGGTGGAACTGGGTGGCCCACAGGGCGCCGTTCTCCACGGCGGCCACGAACGGCTTGCCGTGCGTCGACCAGGCGACCTTGGGGGCCTCGATCAGCGGGCTGTGCGACTCCAGGGCCCACTCGTGGACGGCGTAGGAGTGCACGAAGTAGAAGCGGGCGCCGGCGTCGAGTCCGGCGAACAGCCGTGAGCCGGCCGGGGCGTCCACGATGTTCCAGCCCATGTGCGGCACCACGTCGGCCTGGAGCGGCTCGACCGTGCCGGGCCACTCCTCCAGGCCCTCGGCCTGGACGCCGTGCTCGATGCCCCGCGCGAAGAGGATCTGCATGCCGACGCAGATGCCCATGACCGGGCGGCCGCCGGACAGCCGGCGGTCGATCACCCAGTCACCGCGGGCGGCGCGCAGGCCCCGCATGCAGGCGGCGAAGGCGCCGACACCCGGCACGAGCAGGCCGTCGGCGGCCATCGCCTGGTCGAAGTCGCGCGTGATCTCCACGTCGGCGCCCACGCGCGCGAGGGCGCGCTCGGCGGACCGGATGTTGCCGAAGCCGTAGTCGAAGACCACGACCTTCTTGGTGCTCAATTCCACACCTCCAGCCGCATGACGCCCGCGACGAGGCACAGGCCCGCGCCGATCGAGAGCAGCACGATCAGGCTCGCGGGCATCTTCTGCTTGGCGAAGGAGACGATGCCGCCGACCAGGAAGAGGCCGACGACGATCAGGAGGGTCGACAGACCGGTCATGGGTTAGAGCGCGCCCTTCGTGGAGGGGAGGATGCCGGCCGCGCGCGGGTCGCGCTCGGAGGCGTAACGCAGCGCCCGGGCCAGCGCCTTGAACTGGCACTCCACGATGTGGTGCGCGTTGCGCCCGTACGGCACGTGCACGTGCAGCGCGATCTGTGCCTGGGCGACGAAGGACTCCAGGATGTGCCGGGTCATCGTCGTGTCGTACTCGCCGATCATCGGCGCCATCTTCTCGGGCTCGGTGTGCACGAGGTAGGGACGGCCGGAGAGGTCGACGGTGACCTGGGCGAGGGACTCGTCCAGCGGGACCGTGCAGTTGCCGAAGCGGTAGATGCCCACCTTGTCGCCGAGCGCCTGCTTGAAGGCGGCGCCCAGCGCGAGGGCGGTGTCCTCGATGGTGTGGTGGGAGTCGATGTGCAGGTCGCCGTCGGTCTTCACCGTCAGGTCGAACAGACCGTGCCGGCCGAGCTGGTCGAGCATGTGGTCGTAGAAGCCGACCCCGGTGGCGATGTCGGTCCTCCCGGTGCCGTCGAGGTCTATCTCGACGAGGACCGAGGTCTCCTTGGTGGTGCGCTCCACGCGTCCTACGCGGCTCATACCTGGGACTCCTTCTTGACTTCACGGACCGCGTCGAGGAACGCGTCGTTCTCTTCGGGGGTTCCGGCGGACACCCGCAGCCAGCCCGGCACGCCGTTGTCCCGGACCAGGACACCGCGGTCGAGGATCTTCCGCCAGACCGCGTGGGCGTCCTCGAAGCGGCCGAACTGCACGAAGTTGGCATCGGACTCGGTGACGTCGTAGCCGATCGCACGCAGCTCCGCGACCAGCCGGTCCCGCTCCGACTTCAGCTGCTCGACGTAGCCCAGCAGCGTGTCGGTGTGCTCCAGCGCGGCCAGCGCGGTCGCCTGGGTGATCGCCGAGAGGTGGTACGGCAGCCGGACCAGCTGGACAGCGTCCACCACCGCGGGGTGCGCGGCGAGGTAGCCCAGGCGCAGTCCGGCCGCACCGAACGCCTTCGACATGGTGCGCGAGACGACCAGGTGGGGGCGGCCGGCCAGCATCGGCAGCAGTGAGTCGCCGTGGCTGAACTCGACGTAGGCCTCGTCCACGACCACCATCGACGGCTTGGCCGCCTGAGCCGCCTCGTACAGCGCGAGGACCGTCTCCGGCGGGACCGCGTTGCCCGTGGGGTTGTTGGGGGTGGTGATGAAGACGACGTCCGGCCGGTTCTCGGCGATGGCCCGCTCGGCCGCGGCGAGGTCGATGTCGAAGTCCTCGGTGCGCGGGCCGGAGATCCAGCCCGTGCCCGTGCCGCGCGCGATCAGCGCGTGCATCGAGTACGACGGCTCGAAGCCGATGGCCGTGCGGCCCGGTCCGCCGAAGGTCTGCAGCAACTGCTGGATGACCTCGTTGGAGCCGTTGGCCGCCCACACGTTCTCGACGCCGAGCGGGTGCCTGCCGGTCTTCGTCAGGTACGCGGCGAGCTCGGTGCGCAGCTGGACGGCGTCCCGGTCGGGGTAGCGGTTCAGGCCGCGGGCGGCCTCGCGCACCCGCTCCGTGATCCGCTCGACCAGCGGCTCGGGCAGCGGGTAGGGGTTCTCGTTGGTGTTCAGCCGTACCGGGACGTCCAGCTGGGGCGCGCCGTAGGGGGACTTGCCGCGCAGCTCGTCGCGGATGGGGAGCTCGTCCCAGGGGGACACAGAGGGGTTGCCGGTCACTTGCTCTCGGGTACCTTCCAGCCGAACCTCGCCTTGATCGCCGCGCCGTGTGCCGGCAGGTCCTCCGCCTCCGCCAGCGTGACCACGTGGTGCGCGACCTCGGCCAGCGCGTCCCTGGTGTAGTCGACGATGTGGATGCCGCGCAGGAAGGACTGCACGGACAGGCCCGAGGAGTGGCAGGCGCAGCCACCGGTGGGCAGGACGTGGTTGGACCCGGCCGCGTAGTCGCCGAGCGAGACGGGGGCCCAGGGACCGATGAAGATCGCGCCGGCGTTCCTGACCCGGTCGGCGACCGCCGCGGCGTCGGCGGTCTGGATCTCCAGGTGCTCGGCGCCGTACGCGTCGACCACCCTCAGGCCCTCCTCGATGCCGTCGACCAGCACGATCGCGGACTGCTTGCCCGCGAGGGCCGGGCGGACCCGGTCCTCGACGTGCTTGGTGGCCTCGACCTGCGGCTGGAGCTCCTTCTCGACCGCGGCCGCCAGTTCGGCGGAGTCGGTGACGAGGACGGCGGCGGCCAGCGGGTCGTGCTCGGCCTGGCTGATCAGGTCCGAGGCGACGTGCACCGCGTCGGCGCTCTCGTCCGCGAGGATCGCGATCTCGGTGGGCCCCGCCTCGGCGTCGATGCCGATCTTGCCGGTGAAGTAGCGCTTGGCCGCGGCCACCCAGATGTTGCCCGGGCCGGTGACCATGTTCGCGGGCGGGCAGGACTCGGTGCCGTGGGCGAACATCGCGACGGCGGTGGCACCGCCGGCCGCGTACACCTCGCCCACGCCGAGCAGGGCGCAGGCGGCGAGGATCGTCGGGTGCGGCAGGCCGCCGAAGTCGGCCTGGGCCGGGGAGGCGAGCGCGATGGACTCGACGCCGGCCTCCTGCGCGGGCACGACGTTCATGATCACGGAGGACGGGTAGACCGAGCGGCCGCCCGGCGCGTACAGCCCGACGCGGTCGACCGGCACCCACTTCTCGGTCACCGAACCGCCCGGCACGACCTGGGTGGTGTGCGTCGTACGGCGCTGCTCGCGGTGGACCAGCCGGGCGCGGCGGATGGACTCCTCGAGGGCGGCGCGCACCGCCGGGTCGAGGCCGGCGAGGGCGTCGGTGAGCGCCTGGGCCGGGACACGGACGGATTCCAGCCGTACTCCGTCGAACTTCTCGGCGAAGTCGATCAGCGCCGCGTCGCCCCGATGATGCACGGCTTCGCAGATCGGGCGCACCTTCTCCAGGGCGGCCGCTACGTCGAAGTCGGCTCGGGGCAGCAGGTCGCGCAGGGCGGGGCCCTCGGGGAGGGCGTCGCCGCGCAGATCGATTCGGGAGATCACAGTCCCAATTCTCTCAGACCGGCGTCCGCGGCCGTTCGCGCGTATCAATGGCTGATACAGAACGCGGGCCAAACGCTGGTACATAGGGTGGCCGGAACCCGGAAGATCGTGTTCACGCATGGTGTTCGAGGTGTCACGCAACGGGCATGAACGCCAGTACGACACACGTGACTCACGAGTAGCCCGCACGGGCGAGGGAGAAGGAGAGCGGTGACCGAGGGGACCGGCCCGCGCGAGGGGGACCTGCCGGACGACCTGACCGCGGCCGAGGCGGGCATGTGGCAGGCCTTCCGCAACGGCAGCGTGTACGACCTGAGCAGCGGGGACGCCGTCGTGGACGATCCGCACGGCGGTCACCCCTGGGGGCCCGGGCGCACCGTGCGGGCGCGCATCGTGTGCTGGCTGCTGCTGGACGGCCCGCCCGCCCTGGCGGGCCGGGTGGCGGCCCTGAAGCTCGCCGGGGTCCGGATCACCGACCCGCTCGACCTGGCGGGCGGCACGGTCAGGCCGTACGTGGAACTGCGCGGCTGCCGCTTCGACGAGGAGGTCAGGCTGCCGGAGGCCCGGTTCACGACCGTGCGCCTGGTGGACTGCCAGGTACCCCGGCTCGAGGCGGCCCGGGTGCACACCGAGGGCGACCTGCACCTGCCGCGCTGCCGCTTCCAGAACGGGGTCCGGCTGACCGACGCGCACATAGGCACCGATCTGCTGCTCAACCAGGCGATCGTCTACCGCGACCGCAGCGGGCGGTCGATCGCGGCGGACGGCATGACCGTCGGCCAGGACCTGCAGGCGGAGCTGCTGGAGTCGCACGGCGAGCTGAGCCTGCGCGGCGCGAAGGTCGGCGTCTCGCTCAGCCTGCGCGGCGCGAAACTCGCCAACCCCTACTCCCGGCTCGCCCTGAACGCGCCCCAGCTGACGGTCGAGCGCACCCTGTACCTCACCCCGGCCGGCGTGGGCAGCCCGCTGCTGAGCGGGACGACACCCGCGCGCGGGACGCGCATCCAGCCCTTCGAGTGCCGGGGCGGGGTGCGCCTGGACGACGGGCGGTTCGGGGACGCCGTCGACCTGCAGCGGGCCCGGTTCACGCTCACCGAGGACCAGGAGCTGTCGCTGCGCCGGGTGCAGACGCCCGAGCTGCGGTTCCTCTGCGACAAGCCGCAGCACGGCAAGGTGGCGCTGTCCGGCGCCAGGATCGTGAACCTGGTGGACCGCGCGGGCAGCTGGCCGGAGGCCGGCAATCTGCACATGGCCGGGTTCGCCTACGAGAACCTGGTCCCGCAGGGCCCCTTCCCGCTGACCCGGCGCCTGGACTGGGTGTCGGCGGCCACCGCCGAGTACGCCCCGGAGCCGTACGAGCGGCTGGCCTCGGTGCTGCGCGCGGCCGGGGAGGACGAGGACGCGCGGGAGGTGCTGCTGGCCAAGCAGCGGCGGCGGCGCGAGACGCTGCCGCTGGCCGGGAAGTTGTGGGGCTTCGTGCAGGACTGGACGGTCGCCTACGGCTACCGTCCGGGCCGGGCCGCGGTGTGGATGGCGGTGCTGTGGGCCGCGGGCACGCTCACGTTCGCGCACGCGGACCATCCGCCGGTGAACCACGACGGGCACCCGTCCTGGAGCGCGGCGCTGTTCACCCTGGATCTGCTGCTGCCGGTGATCGATCTGGGCCAGGCCGGGCAGTGGCGGCTGCGCGGCGGCTGGCAGTGGCTGGCGGCCGCGATGATCCTGCTCGGCTGGATCCTGGCGACGACGGTGGCGGCGGGGGCGACCCGGCTGCTGCGGCGGAACTGACCCGGCGGCTGCGGACACCCGGCCGTCGGGCCACGGGCGTCCGGCACCCGGCCGGCGGGCCACGGGCGTCGGGCACCCGGCCGGCGGTCGGCCCGGCCGACGGAGCCCACTCGCCACCTGTCACCCTTTTGCCCGTCCTTGACCATCGGGCGTACAACCTTCCGCGACTTGCCGTGATCCTCTGGCGCCGCCCCGACCTGCGGACTTTCAATGGTCGACACCATGGCTCTGCTGCCCTCGTTCATCCGCCCCACCCGGATGACCAAACGCTCCGCGCGCCCCGCCGGCCGACCGCCGGCCGGCGACGAGGCCGTGCTCGACGCGCCCGACGACCGCCTCTCGCCCGCCCTGGTCGCCGCCGGCCGGGGCGAGTACACGGCCGCGGCCGAGCTGCTGGCCGCGACCCGCGCGGCGGCCGACTGGGAGAACCACGACCGGTACGTCAGGCGTCTCGCCGCCTTCGCCCGCTCGCGCCCCGAATGGTTCGAGGAGTGGCGCGCGGCCGCGCCCGACGGCCCCGACGCGCTGCTGCTCGGTGCCCAGCTGGCGGTGGACCGCGCCTGGCCCTCCCCGGCCCGCGCCGAGCTGCTGCGCGAGGTGAGCCCGCTCATCACGGCCGCCGCCCGCGCCGACGACCGCGACCCGGTGCCCTGGCGGATCGCGCTCGACCACGCGCGCGGCTCCCGGGCCGGGCACCGCTACTTCGGGGAGCTGTGGGAGGCGGCCGTCCGGCGCGCCCCGCACCACTACGGCTGCCATGTGGCCGCCCTGCGCTATCTGGCCGCGTTCTGGCACGGCGCGCACCAGGAGTGCTTCGACTTCGCCGACCGCGCCGCGCAGGACGCCCCGGCCGAGTCGCTCGTCCAGGCGCTGCCGGTCCGGGCGGCCTTCGGCTATCTGACCGACGGCTGCGGCCCCGAGGTGCCGCGCCGGCGGCTGGACGCGGCGGCGGACCGGGCGGTCGCGCTCTCCGGCCGGTTCCCGGCGGCCGACCCGTGGCCCGCCGAGGTCCGCAACAAGCTGCTGTACGTCCTGCTGCGACTGGGCCGCCCGGAGGACGCGCGCGTCCAGCTGCGCCTGATCGGCCCGTACGCCACCTCCTTCCCCTGGGACCGGCTCTCGGAAGACCCGCTGGGCCACTTCCTGCGGGTGCGCGAGCACCTCCTGACGGGCGGTTCGCGGGCCGTCCCGGCGGGGCTGGTCCATGGGCCCGCTGACCCACCGGACGGGCACGGCGGACACGTGCGCGCCGGCGACCACTAGGCTGGGGCGCCGTGACCACCGCCCGTCTCCCGCTCTTTCCGCTGAACTCGGTGCTGTTCCCGGGGCTCGTGCTGCCGTTGAACGTCTTCGAGGAGCGCTATCGCGCCATGCTGCGCGAGCTGCTCAAGACCCCCGAGGACGAACCGCGCCGTTTCGTCGTCGTGGCCATCCGCGACGGCTACGAGGTCTCGCCGACCGCCGCGGGCATGCCGGATCCCACGGCACAGCCCGAGCGGGGCCCCGCCGCCGGGTTCGGCCCCGACCCGCTGAAGTCCTTCCACGGGGTGGGCTGTGTGGCGGACGCCGCGACCATCCGGGAGCGGGCCGACGGCACCTTCGAGGTACTGGCCACCGGCACGACCCGGGTGCGGCTGCTGTCCGTGGACGCCTCGGGCCCCTTCCTGACGGCGGAGGTGGAGGAGCTGGCGGAGGACCCCGGCGACGAGGCGGGGGCGCTGGCCGAGGGGGTGCTGCGGTCCTTCCGCCAGTACCAGAAGCGGCTGGCCGGGGCCCGCGAACGCTCGCTGTCCAGCGGCGCCGACCTGCCGGACGACCCGAGTGTGGTGTCGTACCTGGTGGCCGCCGCGATGGTGCACGACACGCCCACCAAGCAGCGACTGCTGCAGGCCCCGGACACCGCGTCCCGCCTGCGGGACGAGCTGAAACTCCTTCGCTCCGAGACGTCCATCATCCGTAATCTGCCGTCGCTGCCCGCGTTCGAGCTGACGCGGACGCCGACGAGCCTGAACTGAGCGAGACCGGGAAGACCGAGGCCGAGACCGCCCCATGGCGAAGAAGCAGAAGAAACAGCAGTCCGGGGGCACGCCCGCCACGGTGGCCCTGACGGCGGCGGGCGTGGACTTCACCGTCCACTCCTACGACCACGATCCGGCGCACCCCTCCTACGGCGAGGAGGCGGCGGAGGCGATGGGCGTCTCCCCCGCCCGGGTCTTCAAGACCCTGGTCGCCGAGGTGGACGGCGAGCTGGTCGTCGGCGTCGTCCCGGTGGCCGGCTCGCTGGACCTGAAGGCCCTCGCGGCGGCGGTGGGCGGCAAGCGGGCGGCCATGGCCGACCCGGCCCTCGCCGAGCGCACCACGGGCTACGTCCGCGGCGGCATCTCCCCCCTCGGCCAGCGCAAGAGGCTCCGCACGGTCCTCGACGACTCGGCTCGGTCCCACCCGACGATCTGCGTCTCGGCGGGCCGCCGGGGCCTGGAGGTGGAACTGGCACCGGAGGACCTGGCGAAGCTCACGGAAGCGGTACTGGCTCCCGTCGGCCGGGCCTGAGCGGCACCCCGCCGCGGCCGGTCCGACGAACCCGAGCGGGACGCGGTACGGCCGCCGGCCGCCGGAACCCGAGGAAGACGGCGCCGGGCCAGTACGAGCGGCCCGGGAGGAGCCGGGCGAGCGGCCCCGGGAGGAGCCGGGCGAACAGTCCAGAAAAGCCCCGGGCGAGCGGCCGCGGGAGGAGCCGGGCGAACAGTCCGGGAAAACCCCGGGCGACCGGCCCGGGGAAGAGCCGGGCGAGCGGCCCGGGAAAACCCCGGGCGAGCGGCCCCGAGGAAGCCCCGAGCGAACAGTCCGCGAAAACCCCGAGCGAGCCGCCCCGGGAAGAGCCGGGGGAACAGGCCGGGAGAACCCCGAGCGAGCGGCCCGGGAAAACGCCGGGCGAGCGGTCCTGGGAAGCCGGGTGAGCGGCCCCGGGAAGGGGCCGGAGCCGGGTGGGTGGGGCCGGTTACGGCGCTTCGGGGTCTCGGGGGCCGAACAGCGCCATCAGTCCGAGGTGCACCAGCAGCGCGGCGAGCGGCCAGGCCAGCAGCGCCCCCTTCGCCCCGAGCTTCAGCGGCGCCGAGAACGTGACCCCCTTGCCCACGGCCTTCGCATGCGCGAGCACGTCGGACTCGGGCCCCAGCCACACCCCCAGCCGCCAGGCCAGCACGGAGCCGAGCAGCCCGCCGAGGCCGAGGGCCACGACGAGCGGCACCCCGCCACGCCGCCGCCACAGGAAGACGGCCACCGCGCTGACCAGTCCGAGGGCCAGAGCGAGCAGCGTGAACGTTCCGTCCACCCCGGCCGCCTGCTCCCCCTCGGTGTCCTTGAGGTAGACCACCCAGCTCCGGTCGACCTCGGCGCCGACCAGCGGCACGTGCGGAGCCAGCCACCACCACAGCAGTCCCAGCAGCACTCCGCCGAGCGCCACCGCCACCGTGATCACGGCGGCCTCCCGCAGTTCCGTCTTCATCCCGGGGCCGTCCTGTTCGTACGCGCCCGCGCCCGGCGCCCCGGCAGGCGGCGACGCCTGCCAGACCTGGTGCGCGGAGTGGTCGTGCGGCGGCGGGGGCGGAGTCAGCGGTGCGGTCACCCTGACATCGTGCCAGGTCGTGCTGTGCGCCGCGTCACCGGACGGCGGCCCTGCGGTACGCCCAGGTCGCCACCGCCAGCGAGACCACCCCGACACCCGCGCACACCCCCAGGTCAACCAGGACGACGGCCCAGTCCGGGTGTGCCCCGAAGGTCCGCGCGTACGCCTCCACGCCGTAGGTCGACGGCAGCAGGTCACGGGCCAGACGTACGATCCCCGGCATCCGGTCGGCGGGCAGCACACCCAGCAGCAGCGCCGCCGACATGCCCAGCTGCCCGAGCAGCGTGGCCAGCTCCGGCCGGGGCGCGAGCAGCCCGCAGGCGGCGCCGAGCCCGGCCAGCGCGGCGCCGGCGAGCGGGACCACGGCCAGCAGGATCCACAGGTTGGACAGCGGCAGCCCGAACAGCGCGCAGCCGAAGACGGCGGTCACCAGGGTCCCCGGCACGGTGAAGGAGGCGTACGCCGCCGCCGCGCCCAGCACCACCGCGGCCGGCGGCACCGGCAGGGTGGCGTAGTGATCGAGCCCGCCGCTGGCCCGCAGCTGCCCGAAGTACTGCGACAGGAGGTTCAGCGCCACGTACGCGACGACCAGCACGGACGAGCCGGCCACCACGGACTGGGCCTCGCCGCCGCTGTCCACGACGCCGCGCATCATCACCGTGATGCCGACGGACTGGAAGGTCGCCACGAACAGCAGCGGGATACGGGCCACCCGGGCCCGGGACAGCTGCGCGCGGTAGACGGCCACCAGCGAGGGCCACAGCCGCACGGGCGGGCCGAGCTCGGCCGCGGCCGGTGCCGCCTCGGGCCCGGTCCGGGCGCCGCCCGGCAGAACCTCGGCTGGTACGACACTCACGACGAACCGCTCCCCTTCGCTACGGCAGGCGCACACATCCATACGCATTCCGCGGCCCGCGCGCTCATGCCTTCACCAGCCCCTGCCGGGCCGCTCCGCCCAGCGCCAGGTAGACGTCCTCCAGGCTGGGCGTGGCGAGCGTGAAGTCGTCCAGAGCGGCGAACGCGGCCCCGCCGGTCACGGTGGCGACGACGGCACGGGCCTCCTCGGGCGCCAGCCGGAGCGTCCAGCGCCGGCCGGACTCCACCGCCCGCTCGCGCAGCACCGCGACCTCGGGCACCTCCAGCGGCGCGCTCTCCCGCCACACCAGCTCCACCCGCACCTCGCCGGCGACCCGTTCCTTGAGCCCCGCCGGGCTGTCGCAGGCGATGACCCTGCCCTGGTCCAGCACGGCGACCCGGTCCAGCACGGTCTCGGCCTCGATGACGTTGTGGGTGACCAGCAGCACGGTCGTCCCGTGTTCGGCGCGCCGCCGGTCGAGGGCCGCCCAGACCGCGCGCCGGGCCACCGGGTCCATGCCGGTGGTCGGCTCGTCCAGCACGAGCAGCGGCCGCTGCCCGACGAGGGCGGCGGCGAGGCAGGCGAGCCGCCGCTGTCCGCCGGAGAGCTTCTTCAGCGCCCGCCCGGCGATCGGAGTGAGCCCCAGCTCCTCGAGTACGGCGTCCCGCTCGGCCCGCGCCCGCCTCACGTCCAGGCCGCGCAGGCGTCCGGTGGTCTCGGCGGCCAGGGAGACCGTCAACTCGTCCAGGGCGGAGGACTCCTGGCCCAGGTAGGCGAGAATGCGGGCGGCCCGCTCGGGGTGCCTGACGATGTCGTGGCCGAGGATCTCCACACGGCCGGCGTCCGGTCGCAGCAGCCCGGTCAGCTGGCGTACGAGGGTGGACTTGCCGGCGCCGTTCGGCCCGAGCAGCCCGAAGACCTCGCCGCGCCGCACGTCCAGCTCGACGTCGTCGGTGGCCCGCACCTCGGGGGTGCCGGCCGTCCCGCGCCGCCCCTTGACGGCCGGGTAGGTCTTGCTGAGCCCGCGCACGCGTACGACCTCGACCTGCCGAGGTGCCGGTGCCGCGCGCGTATTCACAAGGGACGAGACTACGGGGTCGGGGGCCTTTACTCGCCTTTGGGGCCGATTCCGTACGTGACCCGCGGGAATCCCCGCCACGCCGGCGATCGGCCGCACCCGCCCGTGCCGTCCGCACCGGCGCCCGCGCTCACTCGGCCGTCCCCGCGGGCTCGGCGGCGGCCGGGACGTCGACCTCCCGCCAGAACCCCGCCCGAATGGCGTAGCGGTCGTGCTCGTCGATCTGGTCGTCCTTGTGGGCCAGCAGCCCGAACCGCGCCGCGTACCGCAGCAGCTCCCCGTCGATGCGGTGCGGGATGCGCGGGTACATCTGCGACAGCTTCTGCAGCTGGGGCTGGTCGCCGAGCCGGGACATCCAGCGGCGGGCGAAGACCTGACCCACTTCGTAGGGGTCGCCGCCGACGGTGGTGATGTCCTCCTCGCGGTCGGCCCACCGCTGCTCGGCCGTGGTGAGCTGGGCCAGCGTCGGCATGGAGGCGACCTCGGGCGGCTCCGGGACGGCCCCCGGGCGGTCCACCCAGCCCTTGTCGGAGGACCAGCGCAGGGTCGCCGTCGTGGGCTGCTGCGCGGCCTGGGGGCCCGGTGCGCGCAGCGCGGCGAGGTCCTTGGGGGTGGGGACGCCCTTGGGGCCGGGAAGCCGTTCCTGGGCGCCGTTCCGGGCCGGCGTGCCGCCCGGCGGGTGCGCGACCTGCTCGTCGGCGGCCCGGTCGGCGGTGGAGGAGAGCGCGGACTCGGGCAGCGGCGCCGAGAGGATCGCGGCGATCTCGGGGCGGGGCACGGGCGGCGGCGCGCAGACGCCGGTCAGCTCCTTGGCCCGGACGGCCTGGGTGATCCAGGCGCGGTCCAGCACCCGCCGCTCGTCGGCCTCGGCGACCAGGTCCTCGGACTGGTTGTAGTCCCCGTCGGCGGCCTGGACGGCCCACAGGTGGACGGCGACCCCGTGCTCCTTGGCGGCCATCATGCCGGGCAGCAGATCGCCGTCGCCGGTGACGAGGACGACGTCGGAGCAGGCGCCGTTGCGGGCCAGTTCGGTCAGTTCGGCGTGCATGGCCGCGTCCACGCCCTTCTGGGCCCACCTCCCGTCACTGCGCGTCAGGGCGCCCAGGCGGACGGTGACCCGGGGCATCACGCGCAGCCGCCGGTGCTCCGGCTGGGGGACCCGGTCGGGGGCGCCGTCGAACCAGTAGATGCGCAGCAGGGGCCGCTCGGTCTCCGCCTCCGCACGCTCGCGCAGCGCCTGGATCAGCGCGGTGTGGTCGACGGTGATCCGGGACCGCGAGGGCTCGCCGGCGAGGAGGCTGGCGGCGGCGCCCAGCAGATACCCGGCGTCCACCAGGACGATGCAGCGGTCCACGCGACTCACCCTCTTCCCGGGAGGTTTTGCTTCGGACTTGCTTCGAGTCTGCCCGACCGCGCGGGGGTTAACGGCCCGAACTCGATCATCGGCGTGGCGTTTGCGCCTGCCGTTCGCCCACCTCCCCTGTCACAGACGGTAATTATCCGACATGCGCCCGATATCAGCGTATGTGAATCTGGATCCGGCCCTGGCCCCTAGATCCCCCACAGGAGGCAGATCACCATGGCCAAGAACAAGAACCGCAAGCAGGCTGGCCCGCAGAACCGCGCCCAGCAGAGCGAGCACGCTCAGGAGCGCGCACAGCGTCCGTCGGCGGAGGAGCAGGAGTCTCCCATGGCGGGCGTCGCGGGCAGCCCCGCGGAGGTTGGGCGCAAGAAGCACAAGAGCTTCGGCCACAACTGACACAACTAAAGGGCACTTGAAGCCCGGTACGCACAGAGAAGGGGCGCACCCCCGAGGGTGCGCCCCTTCGCGTGTCGTCGCGCCGGCCGGCCGGGCAGGACGGGCCGAGCGGCACTGGCCGACGAGGCAGGACGGGCCGAGCGGCACTAGCCGGCCAGGCAGGACGGGCCGAGCAGCACCTTCAGGTCGCCGAAGAGCGCCGGGTCGGGCTTGACCCGGTGCCGGTCCAGGCGCAGGACGGTGGTCTTGCGCGGCCCCTGGAGCTTGATGCGGACCTCGCTGTCGCCCTTGTGGTGGCTGAGGATCTCGCCGAGCCGGCTGACCATGGGCGGGGTGACCCGGGTGGCCGGGATGGTGAGGACCACCGGCGCGTTGGTGCCCGCGTTGGACAGGTCGGGGACCATCAGCTCCATGGCGACGAGCCGCGGCACGTCCTCGCGCTTGTCCAGCCGGCCCTTGACGAAGACGACCGCGTCCTCGACGAGTTGGGTCGACACCAGCTGGTAGGTGGCCGGGAAGAACATGCACTCGATGGAGCCCGCGAGGTCCTCGACGGTGGCGATCGCCCAGGCGTTGCCCTGCTTGGTCATCTTGCGCTGCAGGCCCGAGATGATGCCGCCGATGGTGACGACGGCGCCGTCGGAGTGCTCGCCTCCGGTCAGCTGGGAGATGCCCGCGTCGGCCTTGTCGGCCAGCACGTGCTCCAGGCCGAAGAGCGGGTGGTCGGAGACGTAGAGGCCGAGCATCTCGCGCTCCTGCGCGAGGAGGTAGGTCTTCTCCCACTCGTCGGTGGTGAACTCGACGTCGAGGCCGAAGCCGGGCTCGTCGCTGGTCTCCTCGCCCATGCCGCCGAAGAGGTCGAACTGGCCCTCGGCCTCCTTGCGCTTGACCGCGACCACGTTGTCGATCATCGGTTCGTACTGCGCGGTGAGGCCCTTGCGGGTGTGGCCCATCGAGTCGAAGGCCCCGGCCTTGATCAGGGACTCCGTGGTGCGCTTGTTGCAGACGACCGCGTCGACCTTGTCGAGGTAGTCGGGGAAGGAGCTGTACTTCCCCTTGGCCTTGCGGCACTTGATGATCGACTCGACCACGTTGGTGCCGACGTTGCGGACGGCGGAGAGGCCGAAGAGGATCACGTCGTCGCCCTGGGCGGCGAAGTTGGACTCCGACTCGTTGACGTTCGGCGGGAGCACCTTGATGCCCATGCGGCGGCACTCGTTGAGGTAGATCGCGGACTTGTCCTTGTCGTCCTTGACCGAGGTGAGCAGCGCCGCCATGTACTCGGCCGGGTAGTTCGCCTTCAGGTAGGCGGTCCAGTACGAGACCAGGCCGTACGCGGCGGAGTGGGCCTTGTTGAAGGCGTAGCCGGCGAAGGGGACCAGGACGTCCCACAGGGCCTGGATGGCCTCGTCGCTGTAGCCGTTCCTGCGGGCGCCGGCCTGGAAGATGGTGAAGTTCTTGGCCAGTTCCTCGGGCTTCTTCTTGCCCATCACGCGGCGGAGGATGTCGGCCTCGCCGAGCGAGTACCCGGCGATGATCTGGGCGGCCTTCTGCACCTGCTCCTGGTAGACGATCAGGCCGTAGGTGACGTCCAGGACCTCCCTGAGGGGCTCTTCGAGCTCCTTGTGGATCGGGGTGATCTCCTGGAGCTTGTTCTTGCGCAGCGCGTAGTTGGTGTGCGAGTCCATGCCCATCGGGCCGGGACGGTAGAGCGCCGACACGGCGGAGATGTCTTCGAAGTTGTCGGGCTTCATCAGGCGCAGCAGCGAGCGCATGGGGCCGCCGTCGAACTGGAAGACGCCGAGGGTGTCGCCGCGCTGGAGCAGTTCGAAGGTCGTCGGGTCGTCGAGCGGGAGGCTCAACAGGTCGATGTCGACGCCCTTGTTGGACTTCACCATCTTGACGGCGTCGTCCATGATCGTCAGGTTGCGCAGGCCGAGGAAGTCCATCTTCAGCAGGCCGAGCGACTCGCAGCTCGGGTAGTCCCACTGGGTGATGGTCACACCGTCGGTGTGCCGCACCCACACGGGGACGTGCTCGGTGATGGTCTCGCTGGACATGATGACGCCGGCCGCGTGCACGCCCATCTGCCGGACCAGGCCCTCGACGCCCTTGGCCGTGTCGATGACCTTCTTCACGTCCGGTTCGTTCTCGTACATCGCCCGGATCTCGCCCGCCTCCGAGTAGCGGGGGTGCGAGGGGTCGGTGATGCCGTTGAGGTCGATGCCCTTGCCGAGGACGTCGGCGGGCATGGCCTTGGTCAGGCGGTCGCCCATGGCGTACGGGTAGCCCAGGACGCGCGCGGAGTCCTTGATGGCGTTCTTCGCCTTGATCTTTCCGTAGGTGCCGATCATGGCGACCTTGTCGGCGCCGTACTTCTCGGTCACGTACCGGATCACCTCGACGCGCCGGCGCTCGTCGAAGTCGATGTCGACGTCGGGCATGGAGACGCGCTCGGGGTTGAGGAACCGCTCGAAGATCAGGCCGTGCGGGATGGGGTCGAGGTCGGTGATGCCCATGGCGTACGCGACGATCGAGCCGGCCGCCGAGCCACGGCCGGGGCCGACCGCGATGCCCTGCTTCTTGGCCCACATGATGAAGTCGGCGACGACGAGGAAGTACCCCGGGAACCCCATCTGGATGATGACGTCCATCTCGTACTCGGCCTGCTTCTGGCGGTCCTCGGGGATGCCGCCGGGGAAGCGGCGCTCCATCCCGCGGCGGACCTCCTCCTGGAACCAGGTGACCTCGGTGTAGCCGTCGGGGATGTCGAACTTCGGCATGAGGTTGCGGGCCTCGAACATGCCGGTGGTGTCGATCTGCTCGGCGACCAGGAGGGTGTTGGCGCAGCCCTCCTGCCAGGCGTCCGAGGAGTCGATGGCGTACATCTCGTCCGTGGACTTCAGGTAGTAGCCGGTGCCATCGAAGCGGAAGCGGTCCGGGTCGGAGAGGTTCTTGCCGGTCTGGATGCACAGCAGCGCGTCGTGGGCGCCCGCCTCGTGCGCGTACGTGTAGTGGGAGTCGTTCGTCACCAGCGGCGGGATGCCGAGCTTCTTGCCGATGGCCAGCAGCCCGTCGCGGACCCGGTGCTCGATGTCGATGCCGTGGTCCATCAGCTCCAGGAAGTACCGGTCCTTGCCGAAGATGTCCTGGTAGTCGGCGGCCGCCTTCAGGGCCTCCTCCTCCTGGCCCAGCCGCAGCCGGGTCTGCACCTCGCCCGAGGGGCAGCCGGTGGAGGCGATGAGCCCCTCCGACCACTGGGAGATGGTCTCCTTGTCCATCCGGGGCCACTTCTGCAGCCAGCCCTCGGCGTACGCGTCCGAGGAGAGGCGGAAGAGGTTGTGCAGGCCCGTCGCGTTCGCCGCCCAGATCGTCTTGTGGGTGTAGCCACCCGAACCGGAGACGTCGTCCCGCTTCTGGTGCGGCTGGCCCCACTGGATCTTGCGCTTGTTGCGCCGCGACTCGGGGGCGACGTACGCCTCGATCCCGATGATCGGGGTGATTCCGGCCTTCTTCGCGGTATGGAAGAAGTCGTACGCCCCGTGGAGGTTGCCGTGGTCGGACATGGCGATGTGCGTCATGCCCATCTCGTTGCAGGCGTTGAACATGTCCTTGAGCCGCGCGGCACCGTCCAGCAGCGAGTACTGGGTGTGGACGTGCAGGTGCGTGAACGGCGGCTTTGACACGGTTTCGGCCTCCAAGATCGAACTACGGCGGCGAGGCGCCTCGGTGCGGGGCGGTGGTCGGGAGACGGGCGGGCGAACGAGCGTCGACGATCTTCCGACCGACTGCGGACAGTCTGGGGGACAGCGTCGAAGTCTATGCCCGGGCACTGACACCCGGCGGGCTTCCCCGCGTACCTTCGTCCGGGAACCGGGCACTCCGGCGCGGCGTCGCCCGTTGAAGACGGCGGAAGCGCCGTCGTACCCGTTCACGCACATCCACGCACCATCGTTCTGCACCAGGAGGCACCCCGCGATGTCGGTCCCCCAGCTCAGCGACGAGCAGCGCGGCGAGGAGATCCTCGCCGTCTTCGACACCGCCTTCGGCCGGCTCCTGGCCGCCGACCCGGCCGCGTTCCGGGTGAAGTTCCGGAAGATGGCGGCCTCCGCCTTCGCGTTCTACCGGGGCACGGCGGCCCTCTTCTACCACGACCTGGACGCGGAGAAGCGCGGCGGCCCCTACCTGGACGACCGCACCTCGCGCGTGTGGATCCACGGCGACCTGCACGCCGAGAACTTCGGCACCTACATGGACTCCAACGGCCGCCTGGTCTTCAACGTCAACGACTTCGACGAGGCCTACGTCGGCCCCTTCACCTGGGACCTCAAGCGCTTCTCGGCCTCCATCGCCCTCATCGGGTACGCGAAGGCGCTCAGCGACGAGCAGATCACCGAGCTGGTGACGGTCTACGCGGCCGCCTACCGCGAGCGGATCCACGCCCTGGCGACCGGCGCCAAGAGCGACGAGGTGCCGCCGTTCACGCTGGACACCGCGGAGGGTCCGCTGCTGGACGCGCTGCGTGACGCCCGCGCGCTGACCCGCTTCGGGCTGCTGGACTCGATGACCGAGATCCGCGACTTCGAGCGCCGGTTCGCGCCCGACGGCGGCTCCATCGAGCTGGACGCGGCGACCCGGTACAAGGTGCTGGCCGCCTTCGACGGCTACCTGGAGACGCTGCCGGACTCCTCGCTGGCCCGCCCGGACTCCTACCGCGTGAAGGACGTCGTCGGCCGCCGGGGCATCGGCATCGGCTCGGCCGGCCTGCCGTCGTACAACATCCTGCTGGAGGGGCACAGCGACGCCCTGGAGAACGACGTCGTGATCTACATCAAGCAGGCCCAGACCCCGGCCGTCTCCCGGCACATCACGGACCCGGCGATCGCCGGGTACTTCCAGCACGAGGGCCACCGCACGGTGATCTCCCAGCGCGCCCTGCAGGCGCACGCCGACCCGTGGCTGGGCTGGACCGAGCTGGACGGCTCCGGTCAGCTGGTCGCCGAGGTGTCGCCGTACGCGGTCGACCTGGGCTGGGGCGACATCGACGACCCGGAGGAGATCGCGGCCGTCGTCGCCGATCTGGGCCGGGCCACCGCCACCATGCACGCGGCCGCCGACGACACCTCCGGCGAGTCCCTGGTGCCGTTCTCCACCGAGCGGGCCATCGACGCGGCGCTCGCGGCCGACGAGGAGGGCTTCGCCCCGCTCCTGGTGGACTTCGCGCACGCCTACGGCGCACGCGCGCGTGCCGACCACCAGATCTTCCTCGACCTGTTCCGCAACGGCCGGATTCCGGGACTGTGACCTCCGCGGTCTCACAGGCACCCCTTAGGGGTCCCTTAACCGCGTACGTGACAGACTCTCCTCTCGCTATGGACATATCCGGGACCCAGCTCAGAGCCGTGCGCGCGGCGCTGTTCACGGCCTTCGTCGTGACGCTCAGCACCGCGTCGCACGTGCTGCTGTCCCGGGCCCCCCTGCCGGCGGCGAGCGTGGCCGTGGTCACCGCCGGAGTGTTCGTCACCGCGTACGCGCTGGCGGGCCGCGAGCGCGGCTTCGGCCGGATCGCGGCCCTGCTGATCCCGCTGGAGCTGGCCGCCGACACCGTGCTCACCGGCGGCCAGGACACCTGCTACGGCCGGGCGGGCGGCCCCGTCGCGGGCCCGCTGCACGCGCTCGGCCTCGACGTGCTGTGCGAGGGGCGGGTGGGCACGCCGCTGGCCCGGGTGGCCGGCGATCCCGACCGCGCGGCCGCCCTGCTCTCCCAGGCCGGCCCGGACTCCGCCTGGCTGCTGCTCGCCGCGCACGTGGGCGTGGGCCTGCTCGCCGCCGCCTGGCTGCGCCGGGGCGAGCGGGCGCTGGCACAGCTGCTGCACGCGGTCGCCGGCGCCACGTTCCGGCCGCTGCTGCTCGCGGTGTCCGCGGTCGCGGTGCGGACGGCCCCGGCGCGCCGGACGCCCCGTCCGGCGCCGCGCCGCGCCGCCGTCCGCGACCTGCTGCTCGTGTACTCCCTGGGACGGCGTGGACCGCCGTGCTCGCCCGTCACCGCCCTCCTCTGAGCGCGGCGCGAGAACGGCTGAGCACGACCAGTCCCCCACACGTATCCCGCGTACAACCCGTGCGCGTCCCACATGGAGATCACCCACATGAGCAAGCGGAACAGCCAGACGGCGAAGACGGCGGCGCGGGAGCGGCTGCGCCAGGAACGCGAGCGGCAGGCCAAGCGCGACAAGGCCAAGCGGCAGATCGTCGTGGCCGCATCGGTGGTGGCCGTGCTCGCGGCGGCCGGCGGCATCGGCTACGCCGTCGTCCAGGCCAACAAGCCCGGTTACTGGGACGGCCTGAAGGACGCCGAGGTCACCGCCCCGGCCCACACCACGGGCGCGAAGGGCACCACGGTCGTCATCGGCAAGGACAGCGCCAAGAAGACGCTGAAGGTGTACGAGGACCCGCGCTGCCCGGTGTGCGCCCAGTTCGAGCAGACCGTGGGCTCGACCGTGAAGAAGGACCTCGACGACGGCAAGTTCAAGATCCAGTTCACCGGTGCCACGTTCCTGGACGGTGACTCGCTGAAGAACGGCAAGATCGGCGCCAACGGCGAGGGCTCCAAGAACGCGCTGAGCGCGCTCGGCGCCGCCCTGAACGTGTCCCCGGACGCCTTCCTCGAGTACAAGAGCGCGCTCTACTCCGCCAAGTTCCACCCGCAGGAGACGGACGACAAGTTCAAGAGCGACGACTACCTCCTCAAGGTCGCCGCCTCCGTCCCGGCGCTGAAGGGCAACGCCAAGTTCGAGCAGGCCGTGAAGAACGGCACCTACGACGCCTGGGCGCTGGCCATGTCGAAGACGTTCGACACCAACAAGGACGGCGTCACCGGCACCCCGGGCTTCGTCATGGACGGCAAGCAGCTGACGGCCGACGGCAAGCGCGCCCCGCTCCTGACCGTCGCCGACTTCGAGCGCGTGGTGGGCGCCGCCCTCAAGGGCTGACATCCCGCCGGACCGCCGATGAATCCGTGAAGAGCGGGCGAACATTCGGAGTTCGCCCGCTCTCGCGCATACCGATCAGTAACCTGATCGACCGTGACCAGTCGATACAGACCAGCCGAGGCACTTCAGGGCCTCAACTCGTTCTCGCCCCGCCGCCGTACGGTCGTCAAGGCCGCGGCGGCGACCGCTGTCCTGGCCGGCCCGCTCGCCGCCGCCCTGCCGGCCCGCGCCGCCACGGACGCCCCCGCCTTCCTGCACGGCGTCGCCTCCGGCGACCCGCTCCCCGACGGCATCCTGCTATGGACCCGGATCACCCCGGTCCCGGATGCGATACCCGGCTCCGGGAACGGCCCGGACACCGAGGTGAGCTGGACCGTCGCCACGGACAAGGCGCTGACGAACGTCGTCGCCAAGGGCTCCACCACCGCGACGGCCGCCTCCGACCACACCGTGAAGGCCGACATCCGCGGGCTGCGGCCGGCCACCGACTACTGGTTCCGTTTCTCGGCCGGCGGCACCGACTCGCCGGTGGCGCGCACCCGCACCGCGCCGGCGGCGGACGCGGCCGTCCCCGGCCTGCGCTTCGGCGTGGTCTCCTGCGCCAACTGGGAGGCGGGCTACTTCTCCGCCTACCGTCACCTCGCGGCGCGCAACGACCTCGACGCGTGGCTGCACCTCGGCGACTACATCTACGAGTACAAGTCCGGTGAGTACGGCACCCGCGGCAAGGTCGTCCGCCCGCACGCGCCGGCGAACGAGATCCTCACCCTCGCCGACTACCGCGTCCGGCACGCCAAGTACAAGACGGACCCCGACCTGCAGGCGCTGCACCTGACGGCGCCGGTCATCGCGATCTGGGACGACCACGAGTTCGCCGACAACGCCTGGTCCGGCGGCGCGGTCAACCACACCGAGGGGGCCGAGGGCACCTGGTCGGCCCGTCAGGCCGCCGCCAAGCAGGCCTACTTCGAGTGGATGCCGGTCCGCCCGGCGATCGCGGGGACCACCTACCGCCGGCTGCGCTTCGGCAGGCTCGCCGACCTCTCCCTGCTGGACCTGCGATCCTTCCGCTCCCAGCAGGCGACCACGGCCAGCGGCTCGGTGGACGACCCGGACCGCACGCTCACCGGGCGCGCCCAGCTCGACTGGCTCAAGGCCGGCCTGAAGGCCTCCGACACCAGGTGGCGGCTGGTCGGGAACTCGGTGATGATCTCGCCGTTCTCCTTCGGCTCCCTCTCCGCGGACCTGTTCAAGCCGCTCGCCAAGCTGCTGGGCCTGCCGCAGGAGGGCATCGCCGCCAACACCGACCAGTGGGACGGCTACACCGACGACCGCCGTGAGCTGCTCGGCCATCTGCGGTCCAACGCCATCGGCAACACCGTCTTCCTGACCGGCGACATCCACATGTCGTGGGCCAACGACGTGCCGGTCGACGCCGGGACCTACCCGCTCTCCGCCTCCGCGGCCACCGAGTTCGTGATCACCTCGGTGACCTCGGACAACCTCGACGACATCGTGAAGGCGCCGGAGGGCACCGTCTCCGCGATCACCGCGCCGGTCATCAAGGCCGCCAACCGGCACGTCCACTGGGTGGACACCGACCGGCACGGCTACGGCGTCCTGGACATCACCGCCGACCGGGCGCAGATGGACTACTACGTCCTGTCCGACCGTACGAACGCCGACGCCACCTCCACCTGGGCGCGTTCGTACCGCACCCGCAGCGGCACGCAGAAGGTCGAGCGGACCTACGACCCGGTGTAACCGCTCACCGGGGCGCCGCGCTCAGCCGAGCGACTCGAGGAAGCCGAGCGCCACCCGCCAGGTGGCCTCGGCCGCCTCCTCGTCGTAGTCGGGCGACTCGGGGTCGGTGTAGAGGTGCCCGGCGCCGGGATAGCGGTGGATCTCCACGTCGGCGCCCGCCCGGCCCATCTGCAGGTACCAGGCGCTCAGCCAGTCGTCCGTCTCGAACGGGTCCGGCTCGGCCACGTGCAGCTGCACCGGCAACTCGTCCGCCTCGGCGTTCGGCGCGAGGTCCGAGGTGCCGTGCAGGAGCAGCAGGCCGCGCGCCTTGTCGTCGCCGAGGGCGAGGGTCTGGGCGACGGAGGCACCGAGCGAGAACCCGGCGTACACCAGCCCCCGGTCCGAGTAGGGCGCGGCCGCCAGCACCGCCCGCTTGAGCAGTTCCTCCTTGCCCAGCTCCTCCTTGTACGCCATGCCCTCCTCGACGGTGTCGAACGTGCGCCCCCCGAAGAGGTCCGGCGTCCACACCTCGTGGCCCGCCGCGCGCAGCCGGTCGGCGGCCGCGCGCACCGCGGGCCGGAGCCCGTAGGTCGAGTGAAAGAGCATGATGTTCATGAGGCCATGGTGCCAGCCGGGGGCGGCCCGGCCGCACCGCGGCCCTACCCATCCTGGCCGCGAAAACACATGTTCATCCCCCCGCGAGCCGGGTTAGGCGCCCAGGCATGGAGAACGTACTCCGCCCCCTGATCGTGTTCGGCGGCTCGGTACTGCTCACCCTTGCCATCGGGTGGGCCACCGACCGGCTGCTGCGCACCGCCGACGAACGCAGCCCCGACTCCCCGCTGTGGGAGCTGCTGCGGCGCGGGCGCATCCCCTACCAGCTCGTCCTGTGCAGCGCACTGCTCAGAGGCTCCTACGACCACGCGAAACTCCTGGAACAGCACCGGGTCGGCCTCGGCCGCACGCTGACCCTGGTGCTCATCGGCTCCGCCGCCTGGCTGGCGATCCGGATCGCCGCGGCGATCGTGGAGACCTCCTACAGCCGCTACGCGCGCGCCCACCGCGACGCGGCCCGGGTACGCCGGGTGCGCACCCAGGTGGAACTGATCATGCGGGTGGTCTCGGCGATCGTCATCGTCGTGGCGATCGCCTCGATGCTGCTCACCTTCCCGGCGATGCGCGCCGCGGGCGCCTCACTGCTGGCCTCGGCGGGCATCCTGGGCATCGTGGCCGGTGTGGCCGCCCAGTCGACGCTGTCGAACATGTTCGCGGGCCTGCAGATCGCCTTCGGCGACATGGTGCGCATCGGCGACACGGTCGTCGTGGACGGCGAGTGGGGCACGGTCGAGGAGATCACCCTGACGTTCCTGACGGTCCGCACGTGGGACGAGCGCCGGATCACCATGCCGGTGTCGTACTTCACGTCCAAGCCGTTCGAGAACTGGTCCCGCGGCACCCCGCAGATGACCGGCACCGTCTTCTGGTACCTCGACCACAGCGCGCCCATCGAGGCGATGCGCGAGAAGCTGCGCGACATCCTGCGCGAGTGCCCGGCCTGGGACGGCCGCGCCTGCAACCTGGTGGTGACCGACACCACGGCGAACACCATGGAGGTGCGGGCGCTGGTGACCGCGAAGGACGCCGACGACATCTGGACGGTACGGATCACGGTGCGCGAGCGCATGATCACCTGGCTGTCGACCGAGCACCCGTACGCGCTGCCCCGGGTCAACACCTCGGAGGCCGTGCTCCCGCCGTACCGGGTCCCCTCCCCCGACCACTCCTCGCTCCGCAAGGCGTACGAGTTCCCGCGCACGGGCCGCGGCTGACCCGCCGCTCCCCGCCCAGGGCCCCCGGTGGCCGGCCCGGGCTCTGCCCGCGCAGAGGCCGGCGGCCGGTGGCCGGCCCAGGTCGTGCGGAGGCTCTCAGCGGAGGCTGCGCACGTCGAGATGGCGAAGCACCCGGTCCACGATCTCCGGGTCGGCCCCCGGCTCGCTCCGCGCCGCCAGCACCTCGTGCCGGGCGGCGCTGAGCATCTCGGACTGGATGCGCCGGATCCGCTTGAGCCGCTTGACCCGCTGGCCCTGCGCCTCTCGCCGCTCCTCCTCGCCGATGTCCGGACTGATCCGGATGCCGATCTCGAAGGCCCGGCGCAGCATCTGCTCGGAGAGGTCCTCGGGCAGGTCCTCCACCTGCTCGATCTCCCGCAGCCGGCGCTTCGCCGCCTTCGCGGCCCGCACCGCCAGATCCTTCTCGAGCTCCTTCTCCCGCTCGGAGTCGGCCTGCACCCCGAGCCACCTCACCAGCCAGGGCAACGTCAGCCCCTGCAGCACGAGCGTGGCGACGATCACCCCGAAGGCGATGAAGATGATCTCGTCGCGGTCGGGGAACGGCGCCCCGTCGTCGGTCTTCAGCGGAACGGCCAGCGCCAGTGCCACCGAGGCCACCCCGCGCATCCCGGACCACCACATGATGATGGTCTCCCGCCAGCTCACCGGGATCTCCTCGTCGTAGTCCCGGCGGGCGTGCAGCCGCTTGGTCAGCCAGGTGGCGGGCAGCAGCCACAGCAGCCGTACGACGATCACCACGCCCGCGACGGCCGCCGCCCAGCCGAGCATCTCGGCCCACCGCCCCTGGGCGGTGCGGATGGCGTTGTGCAGCTCCAGGCCGATCAGCCCGAAGGCGACGCCGGTGACGAGGGTGTCGATGATGTCCCAGAAGGTGTGCCCGGCGAGCCGGGTCATCACGTCGTCGGCGCCGGTGGCGTACTCGGCGAGGAAGAGGGCCGTGGTGAGCACGGCGAGCACGCCCGAGCCGTGCAGCTTCTCCGCCAGCACGTAGGAGGCGTACGGCACCAGCAGGGTCAGGCCGATCTGCAGGGTGGGATCGCCCAGCAGGTCCATCACCCGGTTCGCGCCCCAGCCGAGCGCCAGGCCCACGGCCACCGCGACGACGGCGGACAGCACCAGGTCCAGACCCGCCCGCCAGGGCGAGAAGGTGCCGCTCACGGCGGCGGCGATCGCCACGTGGTACAGCACGATGGCGGTGACGTCGTTGAAGAGCCCCTCGCCCTCCAGGATCGACACCAGGCGGCGCGGCAGCCCGAGTTGCCCGGCGACGCTCGTCGCGGCGACCGGGTCGGGCGGGGCAATCAGGGCGCCGAGCGCGATGGCGGCGGCCATCGGCAGCCCGGGCACGATCGCGTTCGCCACGAGCGCGACGCACACCATCGTGACGAACACCAGGGCGACGGCGAGCAGGAAGATCGGGCGGACGTTGGCCGCGAACTGCCGCCAGGAGGTCCGGCGTACGGCGGCGTAGAGCAGCGGCGGCAGCAGCGCCGGGAGGATCAGGTCGGGCGGGATGTCCACGTTGGGCACGAAGGTGGCCACCGCCAGGGCCCCGCCGAACAGCGTCATCAGGACCGGCGCCGGCACGCCGAAGCGGTCCCCCACGGGAACGCTCACCAGCGCCCCGAGCAGCAGGACGAACAACAGGGCCAACTGGTCCACGGCCGGCGCTCCGAGGGGTCGACGATCACACGGGAGGCCTCCAGCCTGCCATCCGCCGGCGGGAAAGCGTGGCTCTACAGGGCGCGGCGCATCGCCCGGTGCGGTATGCCCGCGTCCGGGAACTCCGGGCCGTAGGCCGCGTACCCAAGCCGCTCGTAGAAGCCGAGCGCGTGGGTCTGCGCGTGCAGGTCCACCGCCGCCAGGCCGCGCGCGCGTGCCACGTCCTCGATGGCCCGCACCAGTGCCGCGCCGACGCCGAGACCGCGTGCCTCCCGGGAGACCGCGAGCCGTCCGAGGGAGCCGACGGCCGGGTCGCCGCCGGTCTTCCCGGCGGCCGCGTCGCCGTGCAGCAGCCGCCCGGTGCCGAGCGGCACGCCGTCCTCGCGGATCGCCAGCACATGGACGGCGACACGGTCGTAGGCGTCGTACTCGATGTCCTCGGCGACGCCCTGCTCGACGACGAAGACCTCCTTGCGGACCGCGAAGCAGGCCTCGCGGTCGGCGGGGTCCTCGGCGACGCGCACGGTGTACGGCGTGCTCACGCGTACGTCTCCTCGCGGACCTGGTCGAGGGCCTGCTGCAGGTCGTCGGGGTAGTCGCTGGCGAACTCCACCCACTGCCCGTCCCCGGGATGCTCGAAGCCGAGCCGCACGGCGTGCAGCCACTGGCGGGTCAGGCCCAGCCGCTTGGCGAGCGTCGGGTCGGCGCCGTAGGTGAGGTCGCCGACGCAGGGGTGGCGGTGGGCGGCCATGTGGACGCGGATCTGGTGGGTGCGGCCGGTCTCCAGCTTCACGTCCAGCAGGGAGGCGGCGCGGAAGGCCTCGACGAGGTCGTAGTGGGTGACCGAGGGCTTGCCCTCGGCCGTGACCGCCCACTTGTAGTCGTGGTTCGGGTGGCGGCCGATCGGGGCGTCGATCGTGCCGCTCGTCGGGTCCGGGTGGCCCTGGACCAGGGTGTGGTAGCGCTTGTCGACCGTGCGCTCCTTGAACTGGCGCTTGAGCGAGGTGTAGGCGCGCTCCGACTTGGCGACCACCATCAGACCCGAGGTGCCGACGTCGAGGCGGTGCACGATGCCCTGGCGCTCGGCGGCACCCGAGGTGGAGATCCGGTACCCGGCGGCCGCGAGGCCGCCGATGACGGTGGGGCCCGACCAGCCCGGCGACGGGTGCGCGGCCACGCCGACCGGCTTGACGATCACCACCACGTCCTCGTCGTCGTGCACGATCTCCATGCCCTCGACGGGCTCGGCGACCACCTGCACCGGCGCGGGCGCCTGCGGCATCTCGACCTCGAGCCAGGCGCCGCCGTGCACCCGCTCGGACTTGCCGACCACCCCGCCGTCGACCTGGACCTTGCCGGCCGCGGCCAGCTCGGCCGCCTTCGTGCGGGAGAAGCCGAACATGCGGGAGATGGCGGCGTCGACGCGCTCGCCCTCCAGGCCGTCGGGCACGGGCAGGGTTCGGATCTCGGGGTTCGGGCTCACCCGTCGAGTATGCCGGACGGACCGGACGGCTCCGAACGGGCCTGTGGACAACCTCCCGGCGGAGCATGCCACCCGGGTCCCGGCGGACCGTGCCGTCCAGTCCTGGCGGACCGGGCCGTCCGGGTCCGGGCCGCGGGCCTCAGTCCTGGTGGGACCGGGCCGCCCGGGTCCGGACCGCGGGCCTCAGCCCTGGTGGACCGGGCCGCCCGGGTCCGGGCCGCGGGCCTCAGTCCTGGTGGGACCGGGCCGCCCGGGTCCGGGCCGCGGGCCTCAGTCCTGGTGGGACCGGGCCGCCCGGGTCCGGACCGCGGGCCTCAGTCCTTGTGGACCGTGCCGTCCGGGTCCAGGCCGCGGAAGGACAGCAGCACGATCAGGATGCCGCCGCACACGATCGCGGAGTCGGCGAGGTTGAAGACCGCGAAGCCCTTGGGTGCGATGAAGTCGACGACCTCGCCCTCGAAGAGCCCGGGGGCCCGGAAGACGCGGTCGGTGAGGTTGCCGAGCGCGCCGCCGAGCAGCAGGCCGAGCGCGATCGCCCAAGGGAAGCTGTAGAGCTTGCGGGCCAGCCGGATGATCACCACGATCACGGCGGCCGCGATGAGCGTGAAGATGATCGTGAAGGCCGCACCGAAGCCGAAGGCGGCCCCCGGGTTGCGGATGGCGTGCAGCTCCAGCCAGTCCCCGACGACCTCGATGGGGGCGTGGTGCTCCAGCTTCGCGACCACGAGCAGCTTGCTGATCAGGTCGACGGCGTACGCGAAGGCGGCGACCGCGAACAGCACGGCGATGCGGCGCCCGCGCCCGGTCCGCCGCCGCGCCGCGGTCTCCCGCGAGTCCGCGCCGGGCACCCCGGACTCGCGGGACGCCCCGGATCCGGCGGGCACCGCGGCCCCCGTCCGCTCGCCGCCGTCGCCCGGGGTCTTCGGCGTACCGATGGTGCGCTCCACCTCTGCCACGTGAGTCCCTCAACCTAGGTGCCTGACTGGGGACGAGACTACGGCACACCCCCACAGGGCCCCACGCTCAGGAGCGGCGTTCCTGTTTCTGCTTGCACTCCACGCACAGCGTGGCCCTCGGGAAGGCCTGCATCCGGGCCTTGCCGATGGGGTTCCCGCAGTTCTCGCACAGTCCGTAGGTGCCCGCGTCCAGCCGTTCCAGCGCCCGCTCGGTCTGGATGAGCATCTCGCGCGCGTTGGCGGCCAGCGCCATCTCGTGCTCGCGTGTGATGTTCTTGGTGCCGGTGTCGGCCTGGTCGTCGCCCGCACCGTCACCGGAGTCCCGCATCAGGCCGACGAGGGAGGCCTCCGACGAGGTGATCTCCGCCCGCAGCCGTTCCATCTCGGACTGCAGCTCCGTGCGCGCCTCCTCGACCTCTTCCGGGGTCCAGGGATCCTCGCCGGGGCGCACCGCCAGTTCGCCGGGCTCGGCCGCACCGGCCCGCGCCTTGGGGACACCGGTCTCCGCCGTGGCCGTGCCAGGAGTCTTCTTCGCAACCACCGTCGTGGCTCCCGTCTGCTTCGCGGCCCGCGCCGCGCCCGGTTTCTTGGCCGTGCTCTTCGCGGCCGTCTCCGCGGAGACCCGCTCGCCGTCCGCCTTCCCGCCGCCCGACTTCCCCCCGAGCGTCTTCCCCGCCGCCGGCTCCTTGTGCGTCACCGGCTTCTTGGCGCCCGGCCTCTCCTCGGCGACCTTCCGGGCCGCGGCCTTGCCGGCCGGTGCCTGGCGGGTGACGGCCTTCCCGGCCGCCGTCCTCCCGGCCGCCGTCTTCTTGACCTCCGCCTTCCCGGCCGGCCTCTCGACGCCGTCCGTCCTCTTCGCGACGGCCCCCTTCGTGGCGGCCTTCCTCGCAGCGGACGTCTTCGTGGCGGGCTCCTTCGCAACGGGTGTCTTCGTGGCGGGCTCCTTCCCAGCGGGCGTCTTCGCGACGGGCTCCTTCGCAGCGGACGTCTTCGCGACCGACCTCTTCGTGGCCGCCTTCGCCGCGGTCACCGCATCGGCCGCCCTCTTCGTCACCGTCTTCCTGGCGGGCGCCTTCTCGGTCGGCGTCTTCCTGGCCGGCGTCTTCTCCGCCGGCGCCTTACCGGCCCGTGCCGTGCCGGCGGGTGCCTTCTGGCCGGCGCTCTTCCCGGCCTCGCCGCCGGAGGCGGCCATACCGGAGGAGGCGGCCGCGCCCCTGGTCCGGCCGGTCGCCGGGTGCTCTACGGCGGTCTTTTTCGCCACCATGGCCGCGGCCCCTTCACATATTGTGATCTCGCACGCGAATCGTGCTGGGACGATAAATCGACTTGAGTCCCGCGGCAACGGGGCACACCGCCCGATTCGCCCGCCCACACCCCCCACGCAGCGGGCCTGCATGCGTTGTGCCCAGCTCCCCGGCGGGTAATCCGCCCGGCGGAGCTCCGCGGAGGCGAGTGCTCCACCCCTCGCCATTCGGGTCAGCCCGGCCGGCCCCCGGGCCGCCGTCCCGGGGCCCGGAAAACCGGTCCGCCGCTGTCCGCGCGGCGCCGTACACTGGGCGGAGCGAGAAGCGTGGATGGGGACGAGTAGCGGCGTACGCAGCCCAGAGCGACCCGGGGACGGTGTGAGCCCGGGGGCGAGCGCGACGTGAAGATCACCCCGGAGCCGCCGGAGGAAAGCCGCAGCCGACAGGCGGGGGCGAGTAGAACCGGCTTCGCGACCCCAATGAGGGGGCTCACCGGCGTGTACGGCGCGGCGGAGGGCCAAGGAGGGTGGTACCGCGGGAGCGCGCCGCACACGGCGTAGACAGGATCGAAGGCTCTCGTCCCTCCGACGGAAGGCAGCAAGTCCGTTGGAGGATGCTCGCAGATGACAGCGCCGACGTACCGCCAGGTGCCCGCTCAGGTCGACCTGCCCGCTCTTGAGCACGCCGTGCTCGAATTCTGGCGCGACCAGAAGATCTTCGCCAAGAGCCTGGAGCAGTCCGAGGGCCGCCCCGAGTGGGTGTTCTACGAGGGCCCGCCCACCGCCAACGGCATGCCCGGCGCCCATCACATCGAGGCCCGCGTCTTCAAGGACGTCTTCCCCCGCTTCCGCACGATGCGCGGCTACCACGTGGCCCGCAAGGCCGGCTGGGACTGCCACGGCCTGCCGGTGGAGCTGGCGGTCGAGAAGGAGCTGGGCTTCTCCGGCAAGCAGGACATCGAGGCGTACGGCATCGCCGAGTTCAACGCCAGGTGCCGCGAGTCGGTGACCCGGCACACGGACGCCTTCGCCGAGCTGACGACCCGCATGGGCTACTGGGTCGACCTGGACGACGCCTACCGGACCATGGACCCGGAGTACGTCGAGTCGGTCTGGTGGTCGCTGAAGGAGATCTTCACCAAGGATCTGCTGGTCCAGGACCACCGCGTCGCCCCCTGGTGCCCGCGCTGCGGCACCGGCCTGTCCGACCACGAGCTGGCGCAGGGCTACGAGACGGTCGTCGACCCGTCCGTGTACGTCCGTTTCCCGCTCACCTCCGGCCCCCTCGCCGGTGAGGCCGCGCTCCTGGTGTGGACGACGACCCCCTGGACCCTGGTGTCCAACACGGCGGTCGCCGCGCACCCGGACGTCACCTACGTCGTCGCGACGAACGGCGAGGAGCAGCTCGTCGTCGCCGAGCCGCTGCTCGCCAAGGCGCTCGGCGAGGGCTGGGAGGCCACCGGCCGGACGTTCACCGGCGCCGAGATGGAGCGCTGGACGTATCAGCGCCCCTTCGAGCTGGTGGAGTTCCCGGAACCGGCGCACTACGTGGTCAACGCCGAGTACGTCACCACCGAGGACGGTACGGGTCTGGTCCACCAGTCCCCCGCCTTCGGTGAGGACGACCTCAAGGTCTGCCGCGCCTACGGCCTGCCCGTGGTCAACCCGGTCCGCCCCGACGGCACCTTCGAGGAGGACGTGCCCCTGGTCGGCGGCGTCTTCTTCAAGAAGGCCGACGAGAGGCTCACCGAGGACCTGGCGCAGCGCGGCCTCCTCTTCAAGCACCTGCCGTACGAGCACAGCTACCCGCACTGCTGGCGCTGCCACACCGCGCTGCTCTACTACGCGCAGCCCTCCTGGTACATCCGCACGACGGCGATCAAGGACCGCCTCATCCAGGAGAACGAGAAGACCAACTGGTTCCCGGAGACGGTCAAGCACGGCCGCTTCGGCGACTGGCTGAACAACAACGTCGACTGGGCGCTGTCCCGCAACCGCTACTGGGGCACCCCGCTGCCGATCTGGCGCTGCGAGGACGACCACCTCACCTGCGTCGGCTCCCGCGCGGAGCTGACCGAGCTGACCGGCACCGACCAGTCGGACCTGGACCCGCACCGCCCGTACATCGACGAGGTCACCTTCGCCTGCCGCCACGACGGCTGCGGGAAGACGGCCACGCGCGTACCGGAGGTCATCGACGCCTGGTACGACTCGGGATCCATGCCCTTCGCGCAGTGGGGCTACCCGTACAAGAACAAGGAACTGTTCGAGAGCCGCTACCCGGCGCAGTTCATCTCCGAGGCGATCGACCAGACGCGAGGGTGGTTCTACACCCTCATGGCCGTCGGCACACTGGTCTTCGACAAGTCGTCGTACGAGAACGTCGTGTGCCTCGGCCACATCCTCGCCGAGGACGGCCGCAAGATGTCCAAGCACCTGGGCAACATCCTGCAGCCGATCCCGCTCATGGACCAGCACGGCGCGGACGCGGTGCGCTGGTTCATGGCAGCCGGCGGTTCCCCGTGGGCGGCCCGCCGGGTCGGCCACGGCACCATCCAGGAGGTCGTCCGCAAGACCCTGCTGACGTACTGGAACACGGTCGCCTTCCAGGCCCTGTACGCCCGCACGTCGAGCTGGGCGCCGAGCGCGGCCGACCCGGCCCCGGCCGAGCGCCCGCTGATCGACCGGTGGCTGCTGTCCGAGCTGCACGCGCTCACCGACCAGGTGACCCGGGCGCTGGAGGCGTACGACACCCAGCGCGCCGGGAAGCTGCTGTCCGCGTTCGTCGACGACCTGTCGAACTGGTACGTCCGCCGTTCGCGCCGCCGCTTCTGGCAGGGCGACAAGGCCGCGCTGCGCACGCTGCACGAGGTGCTGGAGACGGTCACGAAGCTGATGGCGCCCATCACCCCCTTCATCACCGAGCGGGTGTGGCAGGACCTGATCGTCCCGGTCAGCCCGGGTGCGCCGGAGTCGGTGCACCTGGCGTCCTGGCCGCAGGCGGACCTCGGCGCGATCGACCCGGAGCTGTCCCGGCAGATGGTCCTGGTCCGCCGGCTGGTGGAGCTGGGCCGCGCCACGCGCGCGGAGTCGGGCGTCAAGACGCGCCAGCCGCTGTCCCGCGCGCTGATCGCGGCCGCCGGCTTCGAGTCCCTCGACCCCGAGCTGCACACCCAGATCACGGAGGAGCTGAACGTCTCCTCGCTGGCGTCCCTCTCGCAGGTCGGCGGCTCGCTGGTCGACACCACCGCCAAGGCCAACTTCCGTGCGCTCGGCAAGCGGTTCGGCAAGCGGGTGCAGGACGTGGCCAAGGCCGTCGCGGCCGCCGACGCCGCCGCGCTGTCCCTGGCCCTGCGTGAAGGCACGGCCTCGGTGGAGGTCGACGGTGAGACGATCACCCTCGCCCACGACGAGGTGATCATCACCGAGACTCCGCGGGAGGGCTGGTCGGTGGCCTCCGACTCGGGCGCCACGGTCGCACTGGACCTGGAGATCACCGAGGAACTGCGGCAGGCGGGCCTCGCCCGTGACGCGATCCGCCTCATCCAGGAGGCCCGCAAGAACAGCGGCCTGGACGTGACCGACCGGATCGCGCTGCGCTGGACGTCGACGGACCCCGTGGTGATCGCGGCGCTGAACGAGTACGCGGAGCTGATCGCCGAAGAGGTACTGGCGACCGACTTCCGCCAAGGTGAGGCCCCCGAGGGCTTCGGCGAGCCGTTCACCGACGAGGGACTGTCCCTCACGTTCCGGCTGCGCAAGGCGTAGACGCGCGGGCGCCCGCGCGCAGGCGCACGGGCGTGAGCGCGGAGGCGCACCGGCGTGAGCGCGAGGGCGTAGCCGCCCGGTCGTCGAGAAGGGCCCGGTCTCCGGTTCGGAGGCCGGGCCCTTCCGACGGATGCGCGGTCACCGGTTCGGAGGCCGGCCCTTCCGACAGATGCGCCGCCGCAGATGGCCGTGCGCGGTTCCCCGCGCCCCTGAGTGGGTCCTGCGAGCGGTGGTCGCGTGGTTCCCGGCGCCTTATGGCCGGTCCACCTCGCGACCTCCGGGCCCCGGGGCAGTCCACCTCGCGACCTCCGGGCGCCTCCGGGCCCCCGGAGCAGTCCACCTCGCGGGGGCCCCGGGGGCAGACCGCCAACGCTGACCACCCCGTTCCCCGCACCCCGGACCAGTCCACCCCACGACGGCCACGCGCTTCCCCGCACCCCGGACCAGTCCACCCCACGACGGCCACGCGGTTCCCCGCATCCCCGGACCAGTCCAACCCCACGACGGCCACGCGCTTCCCCGCATCCCCGGACCAGTCCAACCCCACGACGGCCACGCGCTTCCCCGCATCCCCGGACCAGTCCAACCCCACGACGGCCACGCGGTTCCCCGCGCCCTGAGTGGGTCCTGCGAGCGGTGGTCGGGTGGTTCCCCGGCCCTTCCGTCTCAACGCGCGTAAAAAGGGCGGGACCCCGGATGGTGATCCGGGGTCCCGCCCTGAACGCTGCCGACGCCTATGGCGTACTACACACCGTGACCGCTGCTCAGTTGTCGTCCTCGTCGATCAGGAACCCGCGCATCGGCGAGGGAGCCTGGCCCATCGGGGACGGACCCTGCGGACGGACCGGGGCCATGGGCTGGGTCATGGCCGGGCTCATCTGCTGCTGGCCGCCGTAGGACGGGCCGGACGGAGCGGACGGGCCGCCCATGCCCTGGTTGCCGCCGTAGGACGGGGCGCTCGCGCCGGCCGGAGCCATCGAGGGCGCCGGGGACGGCGGCAGCGACGCGGTGGCCGGGGTGCGCGGCGGAGCCAGGGAGTCGTCGGCCTGGGTCTCCAGCTGACGCAGCTGGGACTCGAGGTACGACTTCAGACGCGTGCGGTACTCGCGCTCGAAGCCGCGCAGGTCCTCGACCTTGCGCTCCAGCGTGGCGCGCGCGGACTCCAGGGAGCCCATGGCGACGCGGTGCTTCTCCTGCGCGTCCCGCTCCAGCGCGTCGGCCTTGGCACGGGCGTCCCGCTCCAGACCCTCGGCGCGGCTGCGGGCCTCGCCGACGATCTTGTTGGCCTCGGAACGGGCCTCGGCGATCGCCTGGTCGGCGGTCTGCTGGGCCAGCGAGAGGACACGGGCGGCGCTGTCGCCACCGGGGCCCTGACCGGGGCCGCCCATCGGACCACCCATGGGACCGCCCATCGGGCCGCCCATCTGCTGCTGCATGGGCGGCTGGCCGCCCATGGGGCCCTGCCCCATCTGGCCCTGCCCCATCTGGCCCTGGCCCATCGGACCCTGACCCATCGGACCCTGGCCCATCGGGCCGGGACCCTGCGGGCCGCCCTGACCGCCGGGGCCGGCGGGCAGCTGCGGGGCACCGCTCGGCAGCTGCGGCGGACCACCCATGGGGCCGCCCATCTGCTGCTGCGGCGGACCTGATATCCCGGCGGGCACCGGCTGGCCGGGACCTCGCATGCCCTGCTGCTGCTGAGGATGCTGCTGGTCCTGCTCCGGGGGCTTGCGCATGTTCTGCTGGTTCTGGGCAGCAGCGCGCGTGGCCGCGGCCAGCTTGGCGCGCAGGTCCTCGTTCTCGCGGGCCAGACGGGTCAGTTCGGCTTCGACCTCGTCGAGGAAGGCATCGACCTCGTCCTCGTCATAGCCTTCTCGGAGGCGGACGGTCGTGAACTGCTTGTTCCGCACGTCCTCGGGGGTCAACGGCATCTCTTCACCTCAACGTAGTCATCGGCAGTCGGCAAGACCGTATCGTCCACATTCATCTCGCTAGGCTCGTCAGGGAGATGAGGATGTAGACGATGATCATCAGTACGAAGAAGGACAGGTCGAGCGCCACGCCCCCGAGACGCAGCGGCGGGATGAACCGCCGCAGAAGCTTCAGCGGTGGATCGGTGACAGTGTAGGTGGCCTCCAGTACGACCACCATCGCCTTGCCGGGTTGCCACGAGCGGGCGAACTGGAAGACGTAGTCCATGACCAGCCGGAAGATGAGCACGACGAGGAACACCAGCAGCGCGGTGTGGACCACCAGTGCGAACACGCTCATGGTCTGCGCTTCCCTCTCCCCTGCTCCGTGCTCTTCCGTACTTCGATCCGGTCGTGCTTCTCAGCTCTGGTTGAAGAACCCGCCCTCTGCGATGCGGGCCTTGTCCTCCGCCGTGACATCGACGTTAGCAGGAGACAACAGGAACACCTTCTGCGTCACCCGCTCGATACTGCCGTGAAGACCAAACACCAAACCGGCCGCAAAGTCGACAAGTCGCTTCGCGTCTGTGTCATCCATCTCAGTCAGATTCATGATCACCGGGGTGCCTTCACGGAAGTGTTCCCCGATGGTACGGGCCTCGTTGTAGGTCCGCGGGTGCAGCGTGGTGATCCGGTACGGCTCTCGTTCCGACACGACCTTGGGCATGATCACCGGCGCGTTCTTCTCCAGGGACTGACGTTCTTGTGTGATGGACGCCACGGGCGCGATCCGCGCCGGGCGCCCCGATTCCGCGGCGAGCGAAGTCGCACGGGCCACCGGCTCGCGCGGCGCGGGCGGTTGCACGATTCGCACCTCTTCGCCCCTTTGGGGCTGATGTGCGCCGTGCTGGTGTGACGACTCGTGCCGTCGATGGTCCCGCTCGGGCTCCGGGTCCAGTTCGGGCTCGAAGTCGTCGTCGGGATCGAATCCGCGGCCGTCGTACCCATCGTCCTCCACGAGGCCGAGGTAGACCGCCATCTTGCGCATCGCGCCGGCCATGCTCTGAGTCCTCCGCTCTGTGGTGGATCGACTGACGACTGCCAAGTGCCCGCGATCCACGAGGTCGTTGTGCCCGTCTGCACAGGCATTGACCATATTTTCTGCTGTGGTCCGACTTCTTGGCGACGTTACCCGAGCCTGGGGCGGACACCGAGTACCGAGGTGCCGACGCGCACATGTGTCGCCCCGGCGGCCACGGCCTGTTCGAGGTCCGCACTCATCCCTGCCGACACCATGGTTGCAGCCGGATGGGCTCGGCGCAGGTCAGTCGACAAATCCATGAGCCGCCCGAACGCCGCCTGTTCGCGCCCCGCGTACTCCCCGCTGAGCGGAGCGACGGTCATCAGGCCGTCGAGCCGCAGCCCGGGCGAGTCCGCGACCAGGGCGGCCAACTCTTCGATTCCGTCCGGCGCCACGCCGCCGCGCTCGCCCCTGCCGCTCGCGTCCGCGTCGAGCGCGACCTGGACGAGGCAGCCCACCTCGCGCCCGGTGCGCACGGCCTCCTTCGACAGCGCCGTGACGAGCCTGGCGCGGTCGACGGACTGCACGACATCGGCGTAACCGACCACGGAACGGACCTTGTTGGTCTGCAACTGGCCGACGAAGTGCCAGGTCAAGGGCAGATCCGCGCAGGCCGCGGCCTTCGGCGCGGCGTCCTGGTCGCGGTTCTCGGCGACATGGCGCACGCCGAGATCGGACAGGATCCGCACGTCGCTCGCCGGGTAGGTCTTGGTGACCACGATCAGGGTCACCTCCGCCCGTTCACGCCCGGCCGCCGCACACGCGGCGGTGATGCGCTCCTCCACTTTCGCCAGATTTGCGGCGAGTTCGGTTCTACGGTCCGTCATGTCCGATCAGTCCAGCCACACATAGCCGGCGAGCCGCCCGGTGGTGCGGTCGCGGCGGTACGAGAAGTGGTCCGCCGACTCCAGCGTGCACACCGGCGACTGCTCCCGGTCGCACACCCCGAGCCGGTCGAGCTGCGCGTGCACGCCGGCGCTCACGTCGACCGCCGGTGTGCCCCAGCTGGTTACAGCGTGCGCCGCCGGCTCGACGGCGGCCACCTCGGCGCGCATCCGCTCCGGGACCTCGTAGCACCGGCCGCACACGGCCGGTCCGGTGCGGGCGACGATCCGGTCCGGTTCGGCACCGAGCGCGATCATGGCCCGGACGGCGGCGGGCACGACGCCCGCGACCATGCCGGGCCGGCCCGCGTGGGCGGCGGCGGCGACCCCGGCGACGGGGTCGGCCAGCAGCACCGGCACACAGTCGGCGGTGAGGACGGCGAGGGCGAGTCCGCGCCGGGCGGTGACGATCGCGTCGACCTCCGGTACCGGGACCTCGCCCCACGGCGCGTCCACCACGGCCACGTCGGCGCCGTGCACCTGGTTCATCCACACGACCCGGCCGGGGTCCAGGCCCAGCGAGGCCGCCGCCAGCTCCCGGTTCTCCCGTACCGCCGCGGCGGCGTCGCCGACGGCTCCACCGAGGTTGAGCTCCTCATACGGAGCGGCGCTCACCCCGCCCCACCGGTCGGTGAAGGCGAAGTGGGCGCCGCCCACGCTCGCGCGCTCTCCTATCACTTCAGGAAGTCCGGGACGTCCAGTTCCTCGGCCGCGCTGTCCGCGTAGGTGCGCGGGGCGGGCGTGACCGGCGGGGCGACCGGGATCTCGGCCACCGGCTCGGACGCCGGCTCCGGCTCCTCCTTCGGCTTCACGCTGCCGAGCGAACCGAAGGACGGGCGGCTGGGCTCGGCCGGCCGGGCGGGGGCCGGCTCCTCGCGGCGGGGCGCGGAGGAGGTGGAGGCCGAGCCGAGGACGTTGTCCCGGCGGGCCGGCGGCTGGCCGCCGTCGAAGCCGGCCGCGATCACGGTGACGCGGACCTCGTCGCCGAGGGCGTCGTCGATGACCGCGCCGAAGATGATGTTGGCCTCGGGGTGGGCGGCCTCGCTGACCAGCTGGGCCGCCTCGTTGATCTCGAACAGACCGAGGTCGGAGCCGCCGGAGATGGAGAGCAGCACGCCCCGGGCGCCGTCGATGGACGCCTCCAGCAGCGGCGAGGAGATCGCCATCTCGGCGGCGGCCACCGCGCGGTCGTCGCCGCGGGCCGAGCCGATGCCCATGAGGGCCGAACCGGCCTCGGACATGACCGACTTGACGTCGGCGAAGTCGAGGTTGATCAGGCCGGGGGTGGTGATGAGGTCGGTGATGCCCTGGACACCGGAGAGCAGGACCTGGTCGGCGGACTTGAAGGCGTCCAGGACCGAGACCTGGCGGTCCGAGATGGACAGCAGCCGGTCGTTGGGGATGACGATGAGGGTGTCGACCTCTTCGCGGAGTTCGGCGATGCCGTCCTCGGCCTGGTTGGCGCGACGCCGGCCCTCGAAGGTGAACGGGCGCGTGACCACGCCGATGGTGAGGGCGCCGAGCGAGCGCGCGATGTTGGCCACGACGGGCGCGCCGCCGGTGCCGGTGCCGCCGCCTTCTCCGGCCGTCACGAAGACCATGTCGGCCCCCTTGAGGACCTCCTCGATCTCCTCGCGGTGGTCCTCGGCTGCCTTGCGGCCGACGGCCGGGTTGGCTCCGGCGCCGAGTCCGCGGGTGAGTTCACGGCCGACGTCGAGCTTGACGTCGGCGTCGCTCATCAACAGCGCTTGCGCGTCGGTGTTGATGGCGATGAACTCGACGCCCTTGAGACCGACCTCGATCATCCGGTTGATGGCATTGACACCACCGCCGCCGACACCGATGACCTTGATGACTGCGAGGTAGTTCTGCGGTGCTGCCACGTCGAAGGCCTCTCGCCTCGAATTACGTTGTCGCCGCCGTGCGGTGCCCCGCGCGTGGACGACAGATGCCGAATGGGACGGTCCGTAGCGCCGACCCGAACCCTAACCTTGAAGTTTAGGGTTACCAGTGTGTCTGTTCCCTGGAGTCTTCTGAACAGGACACTAAGTCGACAAGTGGCGCCCGTTCAACGAACACGCCGAACCTCCCGTTTTTCTTTTCACCCTATGTGATCAGCCGTAGCAGTGCCCAACCAGGGTGCTGGCCTGCGCTGATGTGCGTCAACTGCCCGCTGACGCAGGGGCGGTGGGGACGCTGACATCGAAGTACCGTGCCCCGGGAACTGCTTTCATGAGAGCTGTGAGGGTCCGTGCCTTGGCGCGGCCGTTCTCGCCGCTGCCCCACATGACCGTGCGGCCGCCCCTCAACTCCAGCGAGATGCCGTCGAAGGAGCGGATCCGGACGGTCCGGGTGTCCCGTGCCACGGCGGCGGGCAGGGCGCCGGCGACCCGGACCGCCTCGCGCACCAGGCGGTCCGTGCCGAAGCGCCGGAAGGCGGCCGCACCCGAACCGGAACGCACGACGGACAGTTCCAGCATCGGGACGCCGATCGGCGCTCGCGCGACCGTGGCGAACCGGACACCTTCGTCATCGACTTCGACGAAGTCCGCACCCTTCCGGACCAGCAGGAGCGGAGTGCGCTCGGTGACCTTCAGACCGATCCCGTGCGGCCAGGACCGGACCACGTCGACGGTGTGGATGCGCGGCAGCCTCCGGCGGAGCCGCGCCTCGATGGCGTCGGTGTCGACCGAGACCATCGGCCCCCCGACGGGTACGGCCGCCGCCTCGCGGACCTGCGCGGGGGTCAGCACGAGCGTGCCCGAGACCGAGACGCGCTCGACGCGCAGCCAGTGGGAGCCGTACAACGCCCAGACGCCACCGGCCCCGAGAAGCAGGACGGCCACGGCCAGGACGACGATCGTGAGGAGGCGCCGTCTCGCGCGCCTGCGGGCGGGCGGCGGGCCGGACGACTCCTGCTGGCGTTCACCGCGCTCGGCGGTCGTCGGTCCGGCCACGCTCACTGCCCTTTCGTCATACGGTCCTAACGGCGCGAGGCGATCGCCTCGTACACCATGCCGACGAGGAGCTCGTCGGCGTCCCGGCGGCCGAACTCGCTTGCCGAGCGGGACATCTCGTACAGCCGGTGCGGGTCGGCGAGCACGGGCAGCAGGTTCTGCTGCACCCACTCGGGCGTCAGTTCCGCGTCGTCGACGAGGAGTCCACCACCGGCCTTGACCACCGGCTGGGCGTTGAGCCGCTGCTCGCCGTTGCCGATGGGCAGCGGTACGTAGGCGGCCGGGAGCCCGACGGCGGAGAGTTCGGCGACGGTCATCGCGCCCGCGCGGCAGAGCATCATGTCGGCCGCGGCGTACGCGAGGTCCATCCGGTCCAGGTAACTTACCGGGATGTAGGGCGGCATTCCCGGCATCTGCTGCACATGCGGCAGTTCGTTCTTGGGTCCGACCGCGTGCAGGATCTGGATACCGGCCCGCTGCAGCCACGGAGCGACCTGCTGGACCACCTCGTTGAGGCGGCGGGCGCCCTGCGAACCGCCGGAGACCAGCAGCGTGGGCAGGTTGGGGTCGAGCCCGAAGCGGGCGCGGGCCTCCGGGCGGACGGCGGCCCGGTCCAGGGTGGCGATGGAGCGGCGCAGCGGGATGCCGATGTAGCGGGCGTCACGCAGCTTGCTGTCCGGGGTGGAGACGGCGACCCGGGCCGCGTACCGCGAGCCGATCTTGTTGGCCAGGCCCGGTCGGGCGTTGGCCTCGTGGATCACGATCGGCACCCCGAGGCGCTTGGCCGCGAGGTAGGCGGGCAGCGCGACGTAACCGCCGAAGCCGGCCACCGCGTCCGCCTTGGTGCGCTCCAGGATCTGCTCGGCGGCCTTGATGGTGCCGCGCAGCCGGCCCGGGACGGTGATCAGCTCGGGGGTGGGCTTGCGTGGCAGCGGCACCGCCGGAATCAGCGCCAGCTCGTAGCCGCGCTCGGGCACGAGCCGGGTCTCCAGACCGCGCTCCGTGCCCAGGGCCGTGATCCCCACGGTCGGGTCCTGCCTGCGCAGGGCGTCCGCGAGGGCGAGCGCGGGCTCGATGTGGCCGGCGGTCCCCCCACCGGCGAGTACGACATGCACCGAAATTCACCGCTCTCCGGACGAACGCGCCGCCGAGGCACGCCGTCTCATCGTGTTCCATCTCCGAGGCCCCCGCTCGGCACCGGGACCTCCCGCCCGCTTTCTACCAAAGCGAGGTTGCCGCACCGCAAGGGCCACCCGCACAGCGGGCTCGTCGCGCGCGAAGGCGATGAGCAGCCCGATGGCGAACATGGTCGGCAGCAGCGCGGACCCTCCGTAGGAGAACAGCGGGAGGGGGACGCCGGCGATCGGCAGCAGGCCGAGCACCGCACCGATGTTGATCACCGCCTGGGCGGTGATCCAGGTGGTCACGCCTCCCGCGGCATACCTGACGAAGGGGTCCTCCGTGCGTCCGGCCACGCGGATACCCGCATAGCCTAGAGCCGCGAACAGGGCGAGCACCGACAGCGTCCCCGCCAGACCCAGTTCCTCACCGGTGACGGCGAAGATGAAGTCCGTGTGCGCTTCCGGCAGTTGGCCCCATTTTTCCACACTCGCACCGAGGCCGGATCCGAAGAGTCCGCCGGAGGCGAGGGCGTAGATTCCGTGCACGGCCTGCCAGCAGTCGGCGACCCCGGACCTGGGCTCGGTGGCGCCGATGCAGGCGAGGCGGGCCATCCGGTTCGGGCTGGTCTTGATCAGGACCACACCGATCAGCGCGGCGACCGACAGCACCCCGGCGAACAGCCGGGTCGGCGCCCCCGCGAGCCACAGCAGGCCGAACAGGATCGCTGTGAGAATGATCGCGGTGCCCATGTCGCCGCCGAGCATGATCAGTCCGAGCAGCAGGAAGGCGACCGGCACCAGCGGCACCAGCATGTGCTTCCACTGGGCGAGCAGCTTCCTCTCCTGCTTGCGGGCGATCAGGTCCGCGCCCCACAGGACCAGGGCGAGCTTGCCGAACTCGCTGGGCTGGATCTGGAAGGAGCCGCCGAGGGAGATCCAGTTCTGGTTGCCGTTGACCGCCATCCCTATCCCGGGGACCTGCACCAGGACCATCAGGAAGACGGCGCCGGCGAGGATCGGGTAGGCCAGCGCCCGGTGCAGCTTCACCGGCATGCGGGAGGCGGCGAACAGCAGTGCGCCGCCGATGAACGCGGCGAGGGCCTGCTTGCGGAAGAAGTACGACCCGGGCAGCGAGAGCTGCAGCGCGGTGATCTGGGAGGCCGAGTAGACCATCACGAGGCCGAGCACGGTGATCAGCACGCTGCCGCCGACGATCAGGTAGTAGGCGGTCAGCGGCCGGTCCCAGGCCCGCCGTGCGCGCAGGTAGAGCCGCTGGAGGGGGTTCTCGCGCGGCAGGCGCGGGGTGGGGGGCCGTCCGGAGGCCCGCTGGACCGGAGGACGACCGGTACGGCTACCGGGCATGACCGGCTCCTCCCGACCTCAGCCACATTCGAGTCACCCGTTCCTCCAAGGGTCCCGAAGCACCCCAGGTGGCCGAGACCCGCCGTCAGGCGCCTGCTCCGAGTTCGCGGACCGCCGCCGCGAACGCGTCACCGCGCTGGTTGTAGTTGGTGAACATGTCCATGGAGGCGCAGGCCGGGGCCAGCAGCACCGTGTCGCCGGGCTGAGCGAGCCGCTTCGCCTCCGTCACCGCCTGGAGCATCGCCCCAGTGTCGGTCCGGTCGAGGTCGACCACGGGTACTTCCGGGGCGTGTCGCGTGAGGGCCTCGCGGATGAGCGCCCGGTCGGCACCGATCAGCACGGCGGCGCGGAGCCGCTCGGCCGACTTGGCGACCAGTTCGTCGAAGGTCGCGCCCTTCGCCAGGCCGCCCGCAATCCATACGATCGGTTCATATGACGCCAACGATGCTTCCGCGGCATGGGTGTTGGTCGCCTTGGAGTCGTCGACGTACGCGACCCCGTCGATGTCGGCGACGTGCGCGATGCGGTGCGCGTCGGGGCGGAAGGCCCTGAGGCCGTCGCGTACGGCCGTGGCGGGCACCCCGAAGGCGCGCGCGAGGGCCGCCGCGGCAAGGGCGTTGGCGACGTTGTGCGGGGCCGGCGGGTTCACGTCGGCGACCTCGGCCAGTTCCTGGGCGTTCTTGTGCCGGTCCGCGACGAAGGCGCGGTCGACCAGAATCCCCTCGACCACACCGAGTTGGGAGGGCGCGGGCGTACCGAGGGTGAATCCGACGGCCCGGCAGCCCTCTTCCACGTCGGCCTCGCGCACCAGGTCCTCGGTGCGCTTGTCGGCCACGTTGTAGACGCAGGCGACCTGGTTGCCCTCGTAGACACGGCCCTTGTCGGCGGCGTAGGCCTCCATGGAGCCGTGCCAGTCGAGGTGGTCCGGGGCGAGGTTGAGCACGACGGCCGAGTGGGCGCGCAGGGAGGGCGCCCAGTGGAGCTGGTAGCTGGACAGCTCCACGGCCAGCACGTCGTACTCCTGCTCGCCGAGGACCGCGTCCAGCACGGAGACGCCGATGTTGCCGACGGCGGCCGTGCGCAGGCCCGCCGCCGTCAGGATGGAGGCGAGCATCTGCACGGTCGTGGTCTTGCCGTTGGTGCCCGTCACGGCCAGCCAGGGGGCCGCGCCGGGCCCCCTGAGCCGCCAGGCCAGCTCGACATCGCCCCAGACGGGCACGCCCGCCTTCCCGGCCGCCACGAACAGCGGCTTGTCCGGCTGCCAGCCGGGCGCGGTGACGATCAGCTCGGTGCCCTCGGGCAGGGTGGCCCCGTCGCCGAGGCGCACGGTGACGCCGAGCGCCCTCAGCTCCTCGGCCTGCTCTCGCGCGCGTGCGTCGTCGCCGTCGTTGACGACCGTGACGATCGCCCCGCGCGCGTGCAGGGCCTTGGCCGCCGGCACGCCGGAGACGCCGAGCCCGGCGACGGTGACGTGCCGGCCCTGGAAGTCGAAGGGCTCCGAGCTGGAGGTCACTTGTCCGCTGCCCATCCCGCGTAGAAGAGGCCCAGTCCGACGATCACACAGATGCCCTGGATGATCCAGAAACGGACCACCACCAGGACCTCGGACCAGCCCTTGAGTTCGAAGTGGTGCTGGAGTGGCGCCATCCGGAAGACGCGCTTGCCGGTGAGCCGGAACGAGCCGACCTGGATGACGACCGACATGGTGATGAGGACGAACAGGCCGCCCATGATGGCCACCAGCAGCTCCGTGCGGGAGAGGATGGCCAGACCGGTGAGGACACCGCCGAGCGCGAGCGAACCGGTGTCGCCCATGAAGATCTTGGCGGGCGAGGTGTTCCACCACAGGAAGCCGAGGCAGGCACCCATCAGCGCGGAGGCGACCACCGCGAGGTCCAGCGGGTCGCGCACCTCGTAGCAGGCGCCCGGGTTGGTCAGGGTGCCCGCGTTGGCGCAGGACTCCTGGAACTGCCAGACGCCGATGAAGGTGTAGGCGCCGAAGACCAGGACGGAGGCGCCGGTGGCCAGGCCGTCCAGACCGTCGGTCAGGTTCACGCCGTTCGACATGGCGAGGATCATGAACAGCGCCCAGACGACGAACAGCACCGGGCCGATCGACCAGCCGAAGTCCGTGATGAACGACAGCTTCGTGGACGCGGGGGTGTTGCCGCGCGCGTCGGAGAACATCAGGGACAGCACCGCGAAGGCGATGCCGACGATCAGCTGGCCGGCCATCTTCGCCTTGGCCCGCAGGCCCAGCGAGCGCCGCTTGACGATCTTGATGTAGTCGTCGAGGAAGCCGACCAGGCCCATGCCGGCCATCAGGCCGAGGACCAGCAGTCCGGAGTAGGTCGGGGGGTAGCCGGTGATGAGCTTGCTCAGGAAGTACGCGGCGATCGTCGCCAGGATGAAGGCGATACCGCCCATGGTCGGCGTACCGCGCTTGCTGGCGTGCTCGCGCGGTCCGTCGTCACGGATGTACTGGCCGTAGCCCTTGCGGGCGAGAAGCTTGATCAGCAGCGGGGTGCCGACCAGCGTCAGGAAGAGGCCAATGACTCCTGAGAACAGGATCTGCTTCATCATCGGGCGGCAACCTCACCCTCGGCACCGGTCTCGAGGAGCGCCTGGGCAACGCTCTCGAGCCCCACCGAACGGGACGCCTTCACGAGCACGACGTCCCCCGGGCGCAACTCGCTGCGCAACAGGTCGATCGCCGCCTGTGCGTCGGACACGTGCACCGACTCCTCACCCCACGAACCCTCGTTATATGCGCCCAGTTGCAGCCAGGAGGCTTCGATCCCCCCGACCGCGACGAGCTTGCTGACGTTGAGCCGGACGGCGAGCCGTCCGACGGCGTCGTGCTCGGCGAGCGCCTCGTCCCCCAGCTCGGCCATCTTGCCGAGCACCGCCCACGTGCGGCGCCCCTTGCCCATGGCCGCGAGCGCCTTGAGGGCGGCCCGCACGGACTCGGGGTTGGCGTTGTAGGCGTCGTTGACGATGGTCACGCCGTCCGGGCGCTCGGTGACCTCCATGCGCCAGCGGGAGAGGGAGCCCGCCTCCGAGAGCGCGGTGGCGATCTCTTCCGCGGACATGCCCAGCTCATGGGCGACGGCGGCCGCGGCGAGCGCGTTCGACACGTGGTGCTCACCGTACAGGCGCATGGTCACATCGCTTGCACCGGAGGGTGTGTGAAGTCTGAAGGCGGGCTGTCCGGTGTCCGTGAGTCGCACGTTCTCGGCGCGTACGTCCGCTTCGGCCGACTCTCCGAAAAGGACCACCTTCGCCTTGGTACGGGAGGCCATGGCCCGCACCAGCGGGTCGTCGGCGTTGAGGATCGCCGCACCGCCGTCCGCCTCGGAGGGCAGCGACTCGACGAGTTCGCCCTTCGCCTGGGCGATCTGCTCGCGGCCGCCGAACTCTCCGATGTGGGCGGAGCCGACGTTGAGGACGAGGCCGATCCGCGGCGGGGTGAGGCCGGTGAGGTAGCGGATGTGGCCGATGCCGCGGGCGCCCATCTCCAGCACGAGGAACTTCGTCTCCTCGGTGGCGGTCAGGGCGGTCAGCGGCAGCCCGATCTCGTTGTTGAGCGAGCCGGGCGTGAACACCGTCGGCGCCTTGCGCCGCAGCACCTGTGCGATCAGGTCCTTGGTGCTGGTCTTGCCGGCCGAGCCGGTCAGGGCGACGAGGGCCGCGCCGAGCCGGCGTACGACGTGCCGGGCGAGGGCGCCGAGGGCGGTCTGCACGTCCTCGACCACGATCGCGGGCACGCCGACCGGCCGGGACGCCAGTACGGCCACCGCGCCGGCCTCGACGACCTGCGGTGCGAAGGCGTGGCCGTCCACGCGCTCGCCGACGAAGGCGACGAACAGGCTGCCGGGCACCACCTCGCGGGAGTCCCGGACGACCGGTCCCGTGACCTGGACGGAAGGATCCGGTATGTCGTGCGTCTGCCCGCCGACGACTGCTGCGATCTCGGCGAGGGAGAGGGCGATCACAAGTTCATCCCTGGGTCTTCTGGATAGCTTCGCGAAGCACCTGGCGGTCGTCGAAGGGACGGATCACGCCGGCGATGTCCTGGCCCTGCTCATGACCCTTGCCCGCGACCAGCACGGTGTCGCCGGCCTGGGCACGGCCCACGGCGGCGGCGATGGCGGCGGCCCGCTCCTCGAAGAGGAGCACCTCGCCGCGTTCGTGCGCGGGCACGGAGGCCGCGCCCTGGAGCATGGTCGCGAGGATCGCGAGCGGGTCCTCCGAGCGGGGGTTGTCGGAGGTCAGTACGGCCGTGTCCGAGAGCCGGGCCGCGGCGGCGCCCATCGGGGCACGCTTGGTCCGGTCGCGGTCGCCGCCGCAGCCGAGGACGATGTGCAGGCGGCCCTTGGTCACCTTGCGCAGCGCCTTGAGCACCGACTCGACCGCGTCGGTCTTGTGGGCGTAGTCGACGACCGCCAGGTAGGGCTGCCCGGCGTCGACGCGCTCCAGGCGTCCGGGCACGCCCGGTACGGCGGCGATGCCGTCGGCGGCGGTCTGCGCGTCGAGGCCGGCCGCGGCGAGGGCGACGACGGCGGCGAGGGTGTTCGCCACGTTGAAGGGGCCGGCCAGCGGCGACCTGGCGTGCACGCGCTCGCCGTTCGGGCCGAGGACGGTGAACGTCGAGTCCAGGGGACCGACCTGGACGTCCTCGGCGCGCCAGTCGGCGTCGGGGTGGCCCTCGGCGGAGAAGGTGACGACGGGTACGCTCGCCTCGGCGGCGAGCCGGCGGCCGTACTCGTCGTCGGCGTTGACCACGCCGAGCCTGCTGCGTTCCGGCGTGAACAACTGGGCCTTGGCCTGGAAGTAGTCCTCCATGTCGGAGTGGAACTCCATGTGCTCCGGGCTCAGGTTGGTGAAGACGGCGATGTCGAAGACGCAGCCGTCGACCCGGCCGAGGACCAGGGCGTGGCTGGAGACCTCCATGGCGACCGCCTCGACACCGCGTTCGCGCATGACGGCGAACAGGGCCTGCAGGTCGGTGGCCTCGGGGGTGGTGCGCTCGGACTTGATGCGCTCCTCGCCGATGCGCATCTCCACCGTGCCGACCAGGCCGGTGGAGCGTGCCGTCTTCAGGCCGCCCTCGACCAGGTAGGCGGTGGTGGTCTTGCCGGAGGTGCCGGTGATGCCGATCTGGAGCAGGTCGCGGCCGGGGCGGCCGTAGATGGTCGCCGCGAGTTCGCCCATCACCGCGCGCGGGTCGTCCACGACCAGGACGGGCAGGCCGGTCGCGGCGGCGCGCTCGGCGCCCGCCGGATCGGTGAGCACGGCGGCCGCGCCGAGGCTCGCGGCCTGGGTGACGAAGTCGGCGCCGTGCAGGCGGGCGCCCGGCAGGGCGGCGTACAGGTCACCGGGTCGGACGGCGCGCGAGTCGTGGGTGATCCCGGTGATCGCGGCGGAGCCGGCCGGAGCGGCGGCGCCCAGCTGATCGGCCAGTTCCACGAGGGGTGTGGCGGAGACCTGGACCGGTCGCGGCGGTCCCGGATATGTCACGGAAACGCCCTTCTGGGTGGTTTGGGACTGATCAGCGTGTGGCACGGCGGTGAGCGTACCGGGCCCACCCGCTCCGGGGCGAAGCGAGGGGCCGGTGGCGCCGTGGTTCCCGGGGTCCGGGGTGATCGTTGTCACGAGTTCGTCCTGGTGGTCTTGCCGCTGTGCTGAGCGGTGCTGATCAGGGCTTGTAGGTCACGGGCAGGTTGGCGGCCCTCGCCCCGGTCGGCGGGACCTGAAGGGTCTTCAGGGCGAACTCCATCACCTGCTTGTAGATCGGGCCGCAGATCTGACCGCCGAAGTAGCTGCCGGAGGTCGCGTTCTGGATGGCGCAGTAGACGGTGATGCGGGGGTTGTCCGCGGGGGCGAAACCGGCGAACGACGAGGTGTAGCCGCGGTACCTGCCGGTGGCCGGATCCACACGGTTGGCCGTGCCGGTCTTGCCCGCGACCCGGTACCCCGGGATCCGGGCCTTGATGCCGGTGCCCTGCTCGTCGTCGACGACCGACTCCAGCATCTGGGCCACGGCCTTGGCGGTCTTCGCGCTGACGACGCGCCTCTCCTCGGGCTTCGGGACCGGGGCGAAGCGTCCGTCGGCGCCCTTGGCGCCGCGCACCAGCGACGGCTCGACCCGGACCCCGCCGTTGGCGATGGTCGAGTACACGGAGGCGGCCTGCATGGCGTTGATGGAGAAGCCCTGGCCGAAAGGGATCGTGTACTGCTGCGAGGTGGACCACTTCTGCGGCGGCGCGAGGATGCCGCGGGTCTCGCCGGGGAAGCCGAGGCCGGTGTAGTCGCCGATGCCGAACTTGCGCAGGTACGAGTAGAGGATCTTGTTGGCCTGCTGCTGCGTCCTGCCGAGTTCGCCGGCGGCCAGGATGGTGCCGATGTTGCTGGACTTGGCGAGCACGCCGTTGAGCGTGAGGTACCAGGTGGCGTGGTCGACGTCGTCCTGGAACAGGCGGTCGCCGCGGTGCAGCCGGTTGGGTACGACGACGCGGGTGAGCGGGGTGGCCACCTTCTGCTCCAGGACGGCGGCCATGGACATCACCTTCGCCGTGGAGCCGGGCTCGTAGGCGTCCTGGAGGGCCGCGTTGCCCATGGCGTCGCCGTCGGCCTTCGACAGGTCGTTCGGGTCGAAGCCGGGCGAGTTGGCCATGGCCAGGATCTGACCGGTGCGGGTGTCCTGGACGACGACGTAACCGCGGTCCGCCCTGGACTTCCGCACCTGCTCGCTGATCGCGTTCTGCGCGGCCCACTGGATGTCGCGGTCGATGGTGAGTTCGACGTCCGAGCCGGGTACGGCTGGTGTCTCCGTGGAGCCCACCGTCGGCACCTGCCGGCCGCCGGACTGGGCGTAGCGGACCTTGCCGTCCTTGCCCGCGAGCTGCTTGTCCAGCGCCTGCTCGATCCCGCCGCCGCCCTTGCCGTCGGCGTTGACCCAGCCCAGTATCCCGGCGGCGAGGTCGCCGTTGGGGTACACGCGCTGGCTGCTGGGGTCGGCGAAGACGCCGGAGAGGACGTTGACGGTGGTGTGGTCCGTCTCGGACTTCTTGGCGAGCGCGCTCTTGAGGTCCCTGATCTGTTTCCAGACCTGCGGGGTCTGCCGGTTGGCGAGCCGCGCGTAGCGGGAGTTCCTGTTCTCCGGCCGGAGCTTCTTGACCAGTGCGGCCTGGTCCTGGCCGAGGATCGGGGCGAGCAGCGCGGCGGCCTGCTCGGGGCCGTTCGCGATCTTCAGCTGCTTGGGGCTGAACATCGTCGGGTCGGCCGTGATGTCGTACGCGTCCTCGCTGATCGCGAGGGCCACGCCGTTGCGGTCGGTGATCCCGCCGCGCTCGGCGGCCAGGGTGTGCACCACGTAGCGGTTCTGTTCCGCCCGTGCCGCGTAGGCGCTCGCGTCGACGGCCTGGACCTGGAGCAGCCGTACGACGAAGGCGAGGAGCACCAGGGTCAGGGCGAGGCTGACCAGGCGCAGCCGGGGCCGGGGGCTGCCGAGCCGGAGCGGGCGCGGGGGCATGGGCCGGGCGCCGCCCGGGCGGCGGGCGGGCCGGGCGGCGGGCCCGGGCTGCCGCCTGGCGGCGCCGCGCGGCCGGGGAGGCTTGGCAGGGCCTGGCACACGGCGTCGCGGCGGTTCCCTGTCGGACACTTCCGTCACCTGCCGGGGGTCGGGGTGGAGGCGGGCTGGGGGGTGGTGAGGGGCGAGGCGGGCGCCGGCGCCGGGGCGGCCGCGGGGTCGCCCGGGGGCGGGGCCTGCGCCGCGCCGGGGCCCGGGACCGCTGCCGGGCCCGGGACTCCCGCGGGGCCGGGGACCCCTGCGGGCTCGGCGGCCGGCGGCGGGGTCTCGGGGACGACCGGAGCGGTCAGGGCGGCCGGCTCCGCGGGAGCGGCGGCGCTGGGAACCCCCATGATCCTGCCGTCGGGGCCGAGGAAGGCCGGGTCGCCGCCGGGGACCATGCCGAGGGCGCGGGCGCGGCGCTGCAGGGCGTCGGGGGCCGAGTAGGCGTCGATGTCCCGCTGGAGGGCCTGTTCCTGGTCGGTGAGGTTCTTCGTCCGCCTCTGCAGGTCGGCGAGTTTGAACGAACCCTCGCTGAGCGCGGAGTTCAGCACCAGCAGCCCGATGAGACCGCCGCCCAGGAGGAGGACGACGAGCAGGACGAACGGAGTGCGGGCCGCTCTGGCGCGGCCGGCCGGGAGGAGCCGGGCGAGCCGGGCCGCCCTCCCCCTCAGCGCCGGTTTCGCGGTCGGCTTCGGCTCGGGTTTCGGGTGCGCCTTCGGCTCGCCCTTCGTCCCACCCTTCGACTCGCCCTTCCTGCTCAGTTCGGGATTCCTACTCACCACTCCCCCAGTGAGTTGGGGAAACCAACCGACCCGTCTCACTCACTCGGCGTCCTCCCTGATGCGTTCGGCACCCCGCAACCGGGCCGGTGCGGCCCGGCGGTTCTCGGCGACCTCTTCCTCGGTGGGAAGTTCGGCACCACGGGTGAGCAGCTTGAGTCTCGGCTGGTAGCGCTCGGGCACGACCGGCAGTCCGGGCGGCGCCGTGTTCGCGGCTCCGGCGGCGAAGACCTGCTTGACCAGGCGGTCCTCGAGCGAGTGGTACGACAGCACGGCGACGCGTCCGCCGACGGCGAGTGCCTTGACCGCGGCCGGGATCGCTCGCTCCAGGACGGACAACTCGCCGTTGACCTCGATGCGCAGCGCCTGGAAGGTGCGCTTGGCCGGGTTGCCGCCGGTGCGCTTGGCGGCCTGCGGCAGCGCGTCCCGGATCAGCTCCACGAGCCGGGCGCTGTTGTCGAACGGCTCCTTGTCCCGCTCGCGGACGATCGCGGAGACGATCCGCTTGGCCTGCTTCTCCTCGCCGTACGCGCGCAGGATGCGCACGAGTTCGCCCGCGGGATAGGTGTTGAGGACCTCGGCGGCGCTGATGCCGGTCGTCTGGTCCATGCGCATGTCCAGCGGCGCGTCCTGGGCGTAGGCGAAGCCGCGTCCGGCCTCGTCGAGCTGCATGGAGGAGACGCCGAGGTCGAACAGCACGCCCTGCACGCGCGGGATGCCGAGCCGGCCGAGGACGTCGGGCAGCTCGTCGTAGACGGCGTGCACCAGCGTGGCGCGGTCCTGGTACGCCGCCAGCCGCTCACCGGACAGGCGCAGCGCCTCCTTGTCCCGGTCGAGGCCGATCAGCCGCGCCTCGGGGAACCGGCTCAGCAGCGCCTCGCTGTGGCCGCCGAGGCCGAGGGTGCAGTCGACGACCACCGCTCCCGGCCGCTCCAGGGCGGGTGCCAGCAGGTCCAGGCACCGCTGGAGCATCACCGGGACGTGTCGACTCTGGCTCAAGGGGGCCTCTCAGTTCCGGCGGGCCGTACGCACCGCCGGGCCCCCGCCCGCTCGCGGACGAAAGGCCTGCCGGCGCCGGAAGCGTCAGCCGACCGGGAGCGGGAGAAGGCCGAGTCGTGCGTACGCGCCGCGCACGCGGGGAGACGGCCCGGACGGGTGCCGGGGCCTCCAGGGGTTTCACCAGCAGGGAGAGCCGCGCCTCCCGCTTCGCGTCACTTTAGTCCACCCTGTCTCGCGGTCAATCAACCGGCCTGCGCGTCGCGGACCCCCGCGCGGCCGGAGCCGTGATTCGGCCCGATTCACCCGTCCGGCCCCCGTTCACCCACCGTGTGGGGTACCTCACAACAAGCCGCGATGGCGTTCTTTGTCCGCTCTCACGGCAGGCCGGGGCGGGAGGTGACCAGTAACGTCGTCGGCATGACGACTTCTGCAGCAGCATCCACTGGACCCGAGGGAGCCATAGCGGCCGGCGGCACTGTGACGGACCGTCTCGTGGACGCGAACCGGCACTACGCCGAGGCCTTCACCGATCCCGGCATGGACGCCCGTCCGGTCCTCCATGTCGCCGTCGTCGCCTGCATGGACGCCCGGCTCGACCTGCACAAGGCGCTCGGTCTCCAGCTCGGCGACTGCCACACGATCCGCAACGCCGGCGGTGTGGTCACGGACGACGTCATCCGCTCACTGACCATCAGCCAGCGCAAGCTCGGCACCCGCAGCGTCGTGCTGATCCACCACACCGGCTGCGGCCTGGAGGCCCTCACCGAGGACTTCCGCAACGAGCTGGAGATGGAGGTCGGCCAGCGTCCGGCGTGGGCGGTGGAGTCCTTCCGGGACGTCGACCAGGACGTGCGGCAGTCCATGCAGCGCGTGCGCACCTCGCCGTTCCTGCTGCACACCGAGGACGTGCGCGGCTTCGTCTTCGACGTGCGCACCGGTCTGCTGCGCGAGGTCGACCCGGCCTGACCCGGCGCACCGGTCGGCCGTCCCGGGGCGGAACCGCCCTCGCCGTATCGAAAGCCAGGTCGATAAAGACGCAAGACCGACATCTTGTGGGCAGTTGTCCACAGGCGAGTGACACGAATCGGTAACGGCAGGAAGAATGCGGGGAGTGGCATCACACGGAACTGCTTCCGTGTGATGCCCGTGTTTCGGGGTGGGCCGGTTTGCATCGCAGAGCGTCGGCCCGGAAAGAACGGGCCGAGGAGGGCCGGGTGACGACCTATGACGATCGAGCGAGCCTCACTGAACTGACCGCCACGGTGGAACGGGTGCGCGGTTCGGTGGAGGGCGTGATCGAGGGGAAGCCCGAGGTCGTCCGACTCGCGCTGACCGTGCTGCTCGCCGAGGGCCATCTGCTGATCGAGGACGTCCCCGGGGTGGGCAAGACGATGCTCGCCAAGGCGCTGGCACGGTCCATCGACTGCTCGGTGCGGCGCATCCAGTTCACGCCCGACCTGCTGCCCTCGGACATCACGGGTGTGTCCATCTGGGACCAGCAGCGCAGGGACTTCGAGTTCAAACCGGGCGCGATCTTCGCGCAGATCGTGATCGGCGACGAGATCAACCGCGCCTCCCCCAAGACCCAGTCCGCGCTGCTGGAGTCCATGGAGGAGCGGCAGGTCACCATCGACGGGCAGACCTACGAACTGCCCAGCCCCTTCATGGTGGTGGCCACGCAGAACCCGGTCGAGATGGAGGGCACCTACCCGCTGCCGGAGGCCCAGCGCGACCGCTTCATGGCCCGCGTCTCCGTGGGCTACCCGAGCGTCGAGGCCGAACTGCAGATGCTCGACGTGCACGGCGGGGCCAGCCCCCTGGAGGACCTGCAGCCGGTGGCCCACGCGCACGAGATCGTGAAGCTCGTCGAGGCGGTGCGCGGCGTCCACGTCTCCGAGGCGGTCCGGAGGTACGCGGTCGAGCTGGTCGCGGCCACCCGCAGCCACCACGACCTCAGACTCGGCGCCTCCCCGCGCGCGACGCTGCATCTGCTGCGCGCGGCGAAGGCGTCCGCGGCCCTCGCCGGCCGGGAGTACGCGCTGCCGGACGACGTCCAGGCGCTGGCCGTCGCCGTCCTCGCGCACCGCCTGCTGCCCACCGCCCAGGCCCAGCTGAACCGCCGCACCGCCGAGCAGGTGGTGCTCGAGATCCTGCAGCACACCGCGGTGCCCGCGGCCCCCGGGCCGCAGAGCGGCTTCGGCGGACTCGGCCGGAGCGTGCCGGCCTATCCCCAGCAGCCTCCGCGGAGTCTGTGATGAGCGCCGGGGGGACGGGGCAGCCGGAGGCCGACCGCGGGGAGGCGGGCGGCGTCCGTACCGCCCTGGCGGGGCTCACCACCCGCGGCCGTTCCTTCCTGGCGGCCGGGATCGCCGCCGCGATCTGCGCGTACGTGCTCGGCCAGAGCGACCTGCTGCGGGTCGGACTGCTGCTGGCCGCCCTGCCGCTGATCTGCGCGACCGTGCTGTACCGCACGCGCTACCGGGTGGCCGCCGGCCGCCGGCTCGCCCCCGGGCGGGTGCCGGCCGGCAGCGAGGCCCGGGTACACCTGCGCGTCGACAACGTCTCCCGGATGCCCACCGGTCTGCTGATGCTGCAGGACCGGGTGCCGTACGTCCTCGGGCCGCGGCCCCGGTTCGTGCTGGACCGGGTGGAGCCGGGCGGCCGCCGCGAGGTGTCCTACCGGGTCCGCTCCGACCTGCGCGGCCGCTATCCGCTGGGCCCGCTGCAGCTGCGGCTGGCCGACCCGTTCGGAATGTGCGAACTGACCCGGTCCTTCTCGACGCATGACACGCTGACCGTCGTCCCGCGCGTGGACCCGCTGACGCCGGTCCGGTTCAGCGGCGAGGCCAAGGGCTACGGCGACGGGCGGCAGCGCTCGCTGGCCCTCGCCGGCGAGGACGACGTGATCCCGCGCGGCTACCGCTACGGCGACGACCTGCGCCGGGTGCACTGGCGCTCCACCGCGCGCTACGGCGAGCTGATGGTGCGCCGCGAGGAGCAGCCGAGACGCTCCCGGTGCACCGTGCTGCTGGACACCCGGGGCGGCGCCTTCGAGGGCGCCGGTCCCGACTCGGCCTTCGAGTGGGCCGTCTCGGGCACCGCGTCGGTCCTGGTGCACATGCTCGAACGCGGCTTCGCCGTCCGCCTGCTGACGGACGTCGGCAGCTCGGTGCCCGGTGAGGGCGCCGACGGGTTCGCGGGCGCCGGTCAGGAGACCGCGGACGCGGCCGGGCTGATGATGGACACCCTCGCGGTGATCGACCACTCCGACGGCACGGGGCTTTCCCGGGCGTACGACGTGCTGCGCGGCGGCAACGAGGGGCTGCTGGTCGCCTTCCTCGGCGACCTGGACGAGGAGCAGGCGGCGACGGTCGCCCGGATGAGCCGGCGCAGCGGGGGCGCCGTCGCCTTCGTGCTCGACCCCGGAACCTGGGTGCGGGAGCCGACCGACGTGCCGCCGCCGGGCGACCGGCACGGCGAGCGGCTGCGCCTGCTGCGCGAGGCGGGCTGGACGGCGCTGAGCGTGCCGCGGGGCGCCCCGCTCGACGGACTGTGGCGGCAGGCGGACCGGGAGCGGTCGGGCCTGGCCGCCGTGAGCGAGGAGGCACTGGGATGAGCGGGCGGGCGCGACTTGCCCTGTGTGCCGCCGCGGCCACGCTGATGGCCTCGTGCGCGCTGCTGCCCCTGGTGGCCGAGCCGACCTGGCTGCTGCAGCTGGTTCCGCTGGTGGCGGTGCAGACCGGGGTGGGTGCGGCGGCCCGGCGGGTGCCGGTGGGCCGGCCGCTGACGGTGGCGGTGCAGGCGCTGGTCACCCTGATGCTGCTGACCCTGGTCTTCGCCCGGGAGCACGCGATCGTCGGGCTGATTCCCGGCCCGGACACCTTCCGGTTCCTCGCCGACCTGCTTCGGCAGGGCTCGCAGGACGTCAGCCGGTACGCGATACCGGCGCCGCTCACCGACGGCATCAAGCTGATGCTGATCGGCGGCGTGCTGCTGATCGGCCTGCTGGTGGACACGCTCGCGGTGACCTTCCGCAGCGCGGCCCCGGCCGGCCTGCCGCTGCTCGCGCTGTACTCGGTGGCCGCGGGGCTGTCCGACGGCGCGGCCGACTGGCTGTGGTTCCTGGTGGCGGCGGCCGGCTATCTGATGCTGCTGCTCGCGGAGGGCCGGGACCGGACCGCCCAGTGGGGCCGGGTCTTCGGCGGCGCGCCCCGTTCCCCGGGCTCCCCGGAGCCCGGCGCCGCCGCCCCGGTGCGCACCGGACGCCGGATCGGCGCGGTCGCGCTCGGTGTGGCCCTGGTGGTGCCGCTGGCCCTGCCCACGATGCAGGGCGGGCTGCTGAGCCCTTCCGGCCCGGGCATGGGCGCGGGCGACGGCCAGGGCGGCGGCGGCTCCGCGGTCAATCTGCTGGTGTCGCTGCGCGACAACCTGAACACCGACGACGACCGCCAGCTGCTGTCCCTGCGGACCAGCACGGACGACGTCTCCGACCTGTACCTGCGGATCATCTCCCTGGACGACTTCGACGGCACGACCTGGAAGCCCGCCCAGCGGCACATCGTCGGGGTGCCGGACGAGTTCCCCACGCCCACCGGCCTGGGCGAGGCCGTCAAGCGCGACAGGATCAGCACGACGGTCAGGGCGGCGGACTGGTACGCCCAGGAGTGGCTGCCGATGCCCTATCCGCCGAGCGGCGTGAAGATCAGCGGCCGGTGGCGCTACGAACCCGTCGGGATGGCCCTCGTCGGTGACCACGGCCAGGACACGCGTGGCAAGTCGTACCAGGTGACCAGCCTGGACGTGCGGCCGACCGCGGCGCAGCTGGCCTCCGCGCCGGAGCCGCCGGCGAGCCTGAAGCGCGAGTACACGCAGGTGCCGTCCTCGCTGCCGAAGGTGGTGGCCCGCACCGCGCGGGAGATCACCTCGGGCGCGACGAGCCACTACGACCAGGCCGTCAAGCTCCAGGACTACTTCACCGTCACCGGCGGTTTCCGGTACGACACCCAGGTGCGGGTCGGCCGCGGCCCGAACGCGATCGCCAACTTCCTGAAGGAGAAGGAGGGTTTCTGTATCCACTTCTCCTTCGCCATGGCGGCGATGGCGCGCACCCTCGGCATCCCGGCCCGGGTGGCGGTGGGTTTCGCTCCCGGCACCCCGCAGAGTGACGGCACGGTCGCGGTGAACCAGAAGGACGCGCACGCCTGGCCGGAGCTGTACTTCGAGGGCGTGGGCTGGACCCGCTTCGAGCCGACCCCCACCCGGGGCACCACGCCGTCGTACACCCAGCCCGACACGCCCGGCACCTCGCTCCCGGACCAGACGCTGCCGTCCAAGAACGCGTCCTCGGCGCCCTCGGCGGCGGCCTCCCCGAGCCGGAGCTGCGCGGGCCGGCTGCGTGAACTCCAGGCCTGCGACAGCGCGTCGGCGGTGGGGGTCCCGTACGGCGGGGACGACCGGCCGTTCCCGTGGTGGGGGCTGCTGACCGGGCTGGCCGTCCTGACCCTGGCGGCCGTCGCCCTGTCACCGCTGCTGTGGCGGCGGCGGGCGCGCTCGCTGCGGCTGGGCGCGCACCCGCGGACCCCTGAGGGCGCGGCGGCGCACACCCTGGCCGTCTGGCAGGAGCTGACGGACAGCGCCTGGGACTACGGCATCGCACCGGAGGAGTCGCTGACCCCTCGGAAGGCGGCCGACCGGATCGTGCGGCTCGGGCAGCTGGATCCGTCGTCCGGTGCCGCGGTGCACCGGGTGGCGGACGCGGTCGAGCAGGTGCTGTACGCGCCGGTGCCGCGCCCGTCGGCGGGGGCGGCACAGGATGTCCGCCGGGTGGTCGAGGCGCTGCGCGGCACGGCCGGCACCAGGGCTCGTCTGCGGGCGCGGTTCCTGCCCCGCTCGGCAGCGCGGGTGCTGTGGGCGGCGGCCGCCCGCTGGGCGGCCCTCACGGCCCGCGCCGCGGCGGTCAGGCCGGCACTGCGCCGGCCGTCGGACCAGCGGGGCTGACCGCGCTGCGGGGGACCCCGGAGGCGGCAGTCCCGCTGGTCCGACGGCCGGGGAGTCCTGTGAGGTGGGAGCTCCGCGGGCGCGGAGTGCCGTGGCGCGGAGTCCTGAGAGGTGGCGGTCCCGCGAGGCGGGAGCCCTCCGGGCACGCAGCGCCGTCAGCGCGGAGCCTTGCGGGTGCGCAGCACCGTCAGCGCGGAGCCCTGCTGGTGCGCGTGCCGCCGGTGCGCGGGTGCCGCGCGGACGGGTCGGGGTGTGCATACGCGTGAGGGGTGACCACCGGACGGTGGTCACCCCTCACGCGTATGTCTGCTGTTGTCGGCCGGGTAGGCACGCGTCGCGCCGGTCAGCGGGGCAGGACGTCTGCCGGCGGCGAGCCGCGGCGCGCTCAGTGCCCCTGTTCGTCCCGGCGGCGCTGCCAGCGCTGCTCGATCCGGTCCATCACGGAGCGCTTCGGCCGGCCCTGGCGGCCGGGGACGGCCGCGGGCTGTTCACCCGGCTTGGGGGCCTTGCGCCAGCCGGTGACGGCCAGTACGGCGCAGCCCAGCATGACCAGGAAACCCACCACACTGACCCAGATCAGCTGCGCGACCATTCCGGCCATGAGGAGTGCGATACCCACGAGGAAGCCTGCGACCGCCTGGTAGACCCGCCGCCGGGTGTACGTACGCAGTCCGCTTCCCTCGAGCGCCGACGCGAACTTGGGATCTTCGGCGTACAGCGCTCGCTCCATCTGCTCGAGCATGCGCTGCTCGTGCTCCGAGAGCGGCACGGAGTCCTCCTCATCGTGCAGTCGCCGGGGCGACCCGGGGGGTCCCTTCAGGATAGGCAGGGAATCGCCCCCGTGAAACCCGCCCCTCTACGCCAATAAGCCAACCGCAACCCGACATGGGCGTCCCGGCTCGCTGAGGCTTCCATTCCCCGGCGACCGACCCGTCATGCCGGGCGGTGCACCTCGATCATACGGCGCAAACCCCTCGTTCGGGGGGCTTGTGGCGTACTCCATCCGCTGCCGAGCCGCTGATCAGCGGCTCGCCCCGGGCGTGCGCTCAGGCTCCTGCGGCACCCGGCGTCTCACCGAGCACATGCAGCTGGGTGGCGACGGAGTGGAACGCGGGCAACTCGGCCGCCCTGGCCTCCAGCTCGAGCAGCGCGTCGAGGGCACCTGGCTCGGTGTCCACCAGGACGCCGGGCACGAGGTCGGCGAAGACCCGGACACCGTGCACGGCGCCGACCCGCAGGCCCGCGCCCTCGACCAGCGCGGTGAGCTGGTCGGCGGTGAACCGGCGCGGCATCGGGTCGCCGGTGCCCCAGCGGCCGTCGGGGTCCTGGAGGGCCTGCCCGGCCTCCTTGAAGTGGCCGGCGAGGGCGCGGGCGAGCACGGCGCCGCCGAGGCCGGCCGCGAGGAGGCTGAGGACGCCGTCGGGGCGCAGTGCGGCAACGGCGTTGCCCAGGCCCTCGGCCGGGTCGTCCACGTACTCCAGGACGCCGTGGCACAGCACGGCGTCGTAGCCGCCGCGCTCGACGACGTCGAACAGGCCGTGGGCGTCGCCCTGGACGCCCCGGACCCGGTCGGCGGCGCCGGCCTCGGCGGCGCGGCGCTCCAGCGCGAACAGCGCGTTCGGGCTGGGGTCGACGACGGTGACGCGGTGGCCGAGGCGGGCGAGGGGCACCGCGAAGTTGCCGCTGCCGCCCCCGGTGTCGAGGACGTCCAGCGCCTCCCGGCCCGTGGCCTTGACCCGGCGGTCGAGGGCGTCCTGGAGGACCTCCCAGACCACGGCGGTCCGCAGGGAGGCGCGCGGGCGGGAGGGGTCGGAGCGCAGCGGCGTCGCCTGAGGGCGGTGGGGGGAGACGGGCGGGCGCATCGGGTCCGACACGGCAGTTGACTCCTCGGCGCGGCACCGCCTGTGGCCGGCGGCGTGAACGGGACACCTCCCCGGCCCCGGGTCGGGAGACGGGAAGGCTTCAGCTCTTCCCACCCTATTGCCTTCGGCGCCGTACCCGGTCACCGCGGCGGCGGTGGGCCGGGTACGTCTCGTACGGCGGACGAACCGGTGGTCAGCCCGTGTCCGGAAGGCCGCTCGGCGTCCCCGGGCCGTCCCGTTCGCCGCCCTCCTGGCGGGGCTGGGGCAGGATCGGCTGCAGGACGAGGGTCCGCTCCACGATGCGGATGAACATCGCCACGTCGCGTATCAGGTCGTCGGCGTCCCGCTGTCCGGCGGCGTCCCGGATGCCGGCCTCGGCGCGGGCCCGGCGGGCGGCGCCGGAGGCGAACAGGGCGCTCCATTCGGTCAGCTCCGGGGCGATCTCGGGCAGCACCTCCCAGGCGCTGCGGATCCGGGCCCGGCGGCGCGGCGAGGTCTCGGGGCGCCCCCGGGCGGCGAGCACGGCGGCCGCGGTGCGCAGGGCGGCGAGGTGGGCCGTCGCATAGCGCTCGTTCGGCGTCGTCAGGACGGTGGCTTCCTCCAGGCCGGCGCGGGCCTGGGAGAGCAGGTCGAGGGCGGCGGGCGGGGCCGTGGCCCGGCGGAGCACGGGGTGCACGTCGCTCGCCGGGCCGGTCAGTGAGGGGGCAGGGCCGGTGGCGCGGCGCCGACGGGCGGCGGCTGCGGACGAGTTGGCCATGACGAACCTCCTGTCGTCTGGTGACGGCACGGGTGCCGTATGTGCCCATCGTGCGGTATGGCACTGACAATCCGTTCTGACCTGGGCCTTTGCTTCGATCTACCGTTCGGGCGTATTTTTGTACTGACCAGTCAGTTCAAATCTGCCAGGCAGGGGGGCTCGTGGACGGCGTCGACGTCACGGCCGAAGACCTCGGACTCAAGGGACCTCGGGGGTGGGCCTTCAGTGGCATCACCCTCGAGGCGGAGCCGGGTTCGCTGATCGCGATCGAGGGACCGTCCGGCTCCGGCCGTACGTGTCTGCTGCTCGCGCTCACGGGACGCATGAAACCCACCGAAGGGGTGGCCGCGGTGGGCGGGTTCAAACTTCCCCGGCACATGGCGGCCGTGCGCCGGGTGGCCGCCGTGGCCAACGTGACGGGGGTGACCGATCTGGAGCCGGCCCTGACGGTGGGCGAGCACCTGCGCGAACGCGCCCTGCTCCAGCGCAGGTTCGGCGATTCCCTGCGCGAGGTGCTGCGGCCCCGCCCCCAGCGCGTCCACGAGGAGCGGCTGCGGGTGGACGCCGCCCTGGCAGCCGCCGGACTCGACCTCGAGACCCTCCCCAAGGGTTCCCGGACGGCCGTGCGCGACCTGGAGCGGCTCCAGGAGCTGCGGCTGTCCGTGGCCCTGGCCCTCGTCGGGCGGCCCCGGCTGCTCGGTGTCGACGACATCGACGTGAAGCTCTCGGACTCCGAACGCGCCGAGGTCTGGGGCCTGTTGCGGTCCCTCACGCGCGCGGGGACGACGGCCGTGGCCGTGTGCCGCACCGCTCCCGAGGACTGCGTTCGGGTGTCCACCGTGCGGCGCGACGGCACGAGCGGCCCGGCGGACGACCGCAACGGATCCGGGAACGGCGGCCGGGCTGACGGACGGAGCGCATCGGGCAACGGCGAACCGCCGGACGGCCGGAGCGAGCCCGAGGACGGCGCCCCGGCCGACGGCGCCCACAAGACCGACCGCGGCGAGCCGGAGGAGGAGGCCCGTGATGCGCTCACCGAGGCTGGCCGCGCTTGAGCTGAGGCGTTTCGGACGCGGAGCTCTGCCGCGCGCCGCCCTGGTCGCGCTGCTCGTGCTGCCCCTGCTCTACGGCGCCCTGTACCTGTGGTCGTTCTGGGACCCCTACGGCCGGCTGGACCGCATCCCGGTGGCCCTGGTCAACGACGACAAGGGGGCGACGGCGGCCGGGAAGAAGGTGACCGCCGGCGACGACATCGTCGACGGGCTGCGCGACAGCCGGACGTTCGAGTGGCACGAGGTGAGCGACGAAGAGGCCCGCAAGGGCGTCGAGGACGGCACCTACTACCTGTCGCTGACCATGCCGGCCGACTTCAGCGGGCGGATCGCGTCCAGTTCGGGTGACTCCCCCGAGACCGGCGCCCTCCAGGTGCGCACCAACGACGCGAACAACTACATCGTCGGCCAGATCTCCCGCACGGTCTTCAGCGAGGTGCGCTCGGCCGCGTCCACGAAGGCGTCCCGGACGTTCCTGGACAAGATCTTCGTCTCCTTCTCCGACATCCACGACAAGACCGCCACGGCCGCCACGGGTGCCGACAAGCTGAACAACGGCATCGGCAAGGCGGAAAAGGGCTCCAAGGACCTCGCCGACGGACTGAAGGACGCCAAGGGCGGCAGCGGCGAGCTGGCCAAGGGGATCGCCAAGCTCGACAAGGGCGCCGGAGACCTCCAGGACGGCTCCCGGCAGGTCGCCGACGGCACCCAGACGCTCGCCGACCGGGTCAACGGTGTCTACGGCGAGGCGGGCCCGTTCCTGAAGGGCAACGAGAAGACGATCGGGGACACCGCCGCACTGGTCGCCGACTCGGCCGGGGCGGTCGCGGACAACCTCGACGTCCTGGTGGAGCACGCGCCGGGCGCCGCCAAGGCCGCCCACGCCTCCTCCGCCGTCCTGGACGGGATCTACGAGGCGCGCTGCGGGAGCGCCGCCCTCCCCGACCCCGCCTGCCCGGAACTGAAGCGGGCCAAGAAGGCCGCCGCCGAGGTGGCCACGGTCGCCGACGACCTCAACACCCTCGTCGCGGACCAGGACGGTGACCTGAAGACGATGCGGGACAACCTCGGCACCCTGCGGAAGCAGGCCGAGGCACTCGAGAAGCGCGCCCCCCACCTCGCCGAGGACGTCGACGACGCCGTCAAGAAGATCAACAAGCTGAACACCGGTGCGCACAAGGTGGCCGCGGGTGCCGAGAAGCTGCACACCGGGCTCGGCACCGCCCACACCGGCGCGGTCGCCCTGGACAAGGGGATCGGCACCGCCGAGTCCGGCGCCCGGACCCTGGACGGCGGCCTGTACAAGCTGTCCGACGGCTCGGGGAAGCTGGCGGGCGGGCTGCACGACGGCGCGAAGAAGATCCCGGACTACGGCAAACGGGACCGCGACCGGCGCACCGGCGTGATGGCCGACCCGGTCCGACTGGCCTCGCACGATCTGCACCACGCGCCGAACTACGGCACCGGATTCGCGCCCTACTTCATCCCACTGTCCCTGTGGGTGGGCGCGATGGTGGCCTACATGCTGATCCCGCCGCTCAACCGGCGCGCCCTCTCGGCCGGTTCCTCCGCCTGGCGGATCGCGTTCGCCGGCTGGCTGCCGGTGGTCGCGGTGGGCGCGGCGCAGGTGGCCGCCCTGATGGCCGTACTGCACTGGGCGATCGGTCTGCAGATGCTGCACGCGGCCGGCACGATCGCTTTCCTGTGCCTGGTCGCGGCCTGTTTCGCGGCGCTCGTGCAGTGGCTCAACGCCCGCTTCGGCGCGGCCGGCCGGATCCTGGTGCTCGCCCTGCTGATGCTCCAGCTGACCTCCGCGGGCGGCACCTATCCCGTGCAGACCAGTCCGGGCTTCTTCAGCGCGATCCACCCGTTCCTGCCGATGAGCTACATCGTGGAGGCGCTGCGCCGGCTGATCACCGGTGGCGGGCTCGGGCCGGTCTGGCAGGCGTGCGCCGTGCTCGGCGCGTTCACCCTGGGCGCCCTGGCGCTGACCGCCCTCACCGCCAGGCGGCGCCAGGTGTGGACGCCGTCCCGGCTGCACCCGGAGTTGAGCCTGTGATCCCCGGGGAGTCTCGGCACGCGCGCGTACCTGTGAGAATCGGGGCCATGGAAAGCAGCAGCGCCAGGTCCGGCGGCAGCACGCGCCGTGAGGCCACCCGGCAGAAGCTCTACGAAGCGGCCGTCACGCTCATCGCCGAGCAGGGCTTCTCCGCCACCACGGTGGACGAGATCGCCGAGCGGGCCGGGGTCGCGAAGGGCACCGTGTACTACAACTTCGCGAGCAAGTCGGTCCTCTTCGAGGAGTTGCTGCGGCACGGGGTGGGCCTGCTCACCGCCTCCCTGAGGGAGGCGGCCGAGCTGACGGCGGCCGCGGGCGGCGGCAAGGTGGACGCGCTGGACGCGATGATCCGCGCGGGACTGGTCTTCATCGACCGCTACCCGGCCTTCACCCAGCTGTACGTGGCCGAGCTGTGGCGCACCAACCGGGCCTGGCAGTCGACCCTGATGGTGGTCCGGCAGGAGGCCGTCGCGGTCGTCGAGGGAGTGCTGCGCGAGGGTGTGGCCGCGGGCGAGTTCAGCGACGAGATCGACGTGCAGCTGACGGCGGCCGCGCTGGTCGGCATGGTGCTGGTGGCGGCGCTGGACTGGAAGGCGTTCCAGCCGGAGCGCTCCCTGGACGACGTCCACTCGGCGCTGTCCCGGCTGCTCCAGGGCCGGGTCAGCGGCAAGGTCTAGGAACGCCGTTCGGGGATTCCCCCGCACGCACGCGAAGAGGCGCCGGTCCGCTGCCGGACCGGCGCCTTCCCGTCCCCCGTGACTCCCCCGTACTTCCTTCCCGCACTCCCCCGTACGGGCTTCGTGCGGATCCCCGTGGTGGTCTTCCCCGGGACCCCCTGTCTCGCTTCCGCCGACGGATCGGCGGAAGGAGCGGCCGGTGGGCGGCGCCGTTCCGCCGCCCCGTGCCGGCGGTGCCGGGCCGCGCCCCGGCCGTGGCTCCACTCTCCCGTCCCCGGGGCCCCGGTCCCATCCGCGCGCGTACTCATCCTTGGGCCTAGGTACGGGTACTCAGCCGTCCGCGCGCATGGCCGGGACTCCGCGACGCGCACTGGCTACGATCGCGTGCGTGTCCGTACTCCCTCTCGTCTTCACCAGCGGCTGGGCCAGCGGCATCAACGCCTACGCGGTGGTGCTCCTGCTCGGTCTGTTCGGCGTGACCGGGGTGAGCGACGACATCCCGCAGACGCTGCAGCGGCCCGAGGTGCTGATCGTCGCAGGTGCGCTGTTCCTGTGCGAGGCGGTCGCCGACAAGATCCCCTACGTGGACTCGGCGTGGGACGCCGTGCACACGGTGGTCCGGCCGCTCGCGGGCGCCTGGGTGGGCGCGCTGCTGGCCGGGCACAGCGGCTCGCTCCCGGATGTGGCGGCCGGGCTGCTCGGTGGTTCGACGGCGCTGGCCAGCCACACGGTCAAGGCCGGGACGCGGATGGCGGTCAACACCTCGCCGGAGCCGTTCAGCAACTTCGCGCTGAGTCTCGCCGAGGACCTCGGAGTGGGCGCCGTCGTGGCGTTCGCGATGTTCCACCCGCTGGCGGCGGCGGTCGTCGCGGGCGTCCTGCTGGCCGGCGGGCTGCTGACACTGGTGTTCCTCGTCTCCCGCATCCGGCGCTTCCTGCGCCGCAGGGCCCAGCGGCGGGAGGAGCGGCGCCTGGCGGCGCGGGCGCCCTGACCTGTGCCGGAGCCGCCCGCCGACCGGATTGTCGGTGGTGGTCGATAGAGTCGCGGACATGGCACGGATTGCGGTGATCGGCGCTGGGATGGGCGCGATGGCGGCTGCCGCCCGGCTGGCCGTCGCGGGCCACCGGGTGGTGGTGTACGAGCGCACGGAGACGTACGGCGGTGCGGTGCGCCGCTTCGAGCGGGACGGGTTCGCCTTCGACACCGGCCCGGGGCTGCTGACGCTGCCCGCCGTGTACCGCGACCTGTTCCTCAAGACCGGCAAGGAGCCGCTGGAGGACTGCGTCGAGCTGGTCCAGGTCGACCCGGCGTCGCGGCACGTCTTCGCGGACGGCACCGAGGCCGTGCTGCCGAACGCCTCGCGCGCGGGCGTGGTCGCGGCCCTGGACGAGGCGCTGGGCGCCGGGGCGGGCGAGCGCTGGGGCGACTTCCTGGTGCGGGCCCGCGAGGCCTGGGACCGCACCCGCCGGCCGCTGCTGGAGGAGCCGCTGTGGCCCAACTGGCCGGTGCTGATGGAGAAGGAGCCCTACCCGGGCGTTCCGTACCGGCGGCGGTTGCGCACCCGGCGCGCGGTCAAGCTGTTCGAGATCGGCAGATGGGAACTGCGCGATCCCCGGCTGGCCCAGCTGCTGGACGGCTACGCGCTCGCCTACGGCGTCGACCCCGGGATCGCCCCGGCGAGCGCGGCCGTGCTGCCGTACATGGAGCACGCCTTCGGCAGCTGGTACGTGCGCGGTGGCATCCGGGAACTGGCGCGCGCGGTGTACGACCGGTGCCTGAAGCGGCGGGTCGAGTTCGTCTTCGGCGCCGAGGTCGCCCGCATCCTGGAGAAGGACGGCCGGGCGGCCGGGGTGGAGCTGGCCGACGGCACGGTGTGCGATGCGGACTTCGTCCTCGGCACGGGGCCCTGGCGGCTGGGCGGCCTGGTCCCGGGCAAGGAGTTGTACGGCGCGCGGGACGTGCCCCCGGACCCCGAGGACCGGTACCCGGGCCGGGTGGTGGTGTGCCTGGCGCTGCGGGGCGCCCGGGAGCCCGGGGCGGTGCATCGCACAGTGGTGCACTCGGCCGACGGCGACGGCGATCTGGAGCTGTTCCGGCACGGGGTGGTGCCCGACCTGCCGACGGTCGTCGTGGACCGGCCGGACGACCCGGCCCTGCGCCCCGGCGGGGAGCACGAGTCCATGGTGCTGACGGCGACGGTGCCCGCGGCGACGGAGTACGACTGGGCCGCGCCGGGCGCCGCCGACGCCTTCGCGGACCGGCTGGTCACCGCCGCCGAGCGGGCCGTGCCGGGGTTGCGCGAGCGGGTGCTGTGGCGCGAGGTCCGCACGCCCCTGGACACCGAGCGGGAGACGGGGGCCACGGGCGGTGCGGTCCCGCCGCCGGCGCTCGCCGCGCCCGAGGGGGTGCTGCATCCGGCCAACAGCACCGCGCTGGCGGGTCTGTTCACCGTCGGCGGCTGGTCCCATCCCGGCGGCGGCCTGCCGCACGCGGGCATGTCGGGCGCACTGGCGGCCGGCCTGATCGTGGAGGGCCCGGACTTCCGCGGCTCTCGGTGAGCCGGTGCACGGCGGCCCGGCAAGCGGTACCGCTCGGCGTACCCGGGTTTCGGAGGCCGTAGCGCCCGTCGTGCCGGCGCCGCAGAAGCCGTAGCGCCCGTCGTCCCCGCCGCCGCGGAAGCGGTACCGCTCATCGCTCCCCGGCGTACCCCGCGCCCCGCAAGCGATACCGGCGCCCGGAAAGCGGTACCGCTCGGCGTACCCGGCGCCTGAAAGGCCGTACTGCTCGCCGTACCCGGCGCCTCAAAGGCCGTACCGCTCGGCGACCCCGCGCCTCAGAAGCGGTACTGCTCGTCGTACCCCGCGCCGGGGTGCGGGTGTTGCTCGCCCGTCTGGTACGGGTACGGCTGCTCCTGCGGGAGTTCGCCGCCGTAGGTCTCGTCGGTGCGCTGCTGAGGCACCCACACCCCGCCGGACGGGGTCTCGCCGTAGCCGCCGGTGGCGTACGGATCCTGGGTGTAGCCCTGCTGGCCGTACTGCTGCTGCCCGTAGCCGGTGTCGTACGAGGTGCCGCCGTAGGCCTGGGTGCCGATGTACGGGTCGGAGTAGTTGGCGTAGGCCTGCTGGCCGCTGGTGTCGTAGCCGTAGTCCTGCTGGCCGTAACCGGAGTAGCCGTAGGCGTAGTTCTGGTCGGCGCCCGGTGCCTGGGCGGCGCCCGCGTGCGCGGCGGTGTCGCCGTAGACGCCGTAGGAGCCGGTGTCGTCGGGAAGGGGCTGGGGCTCGTAGACGGAGGCGGCCTCGGCGCCGGTCTCCCCGGCGCCGCGGGCGGGGGTGAAGACGTCGTCGCGGTCGTAGTCGGCGTAGTCCGGGCGCTCCTGGCCGTAGCCGGCGTCCCCGTGGCCGGCGCTCTCGGCGTCCTCGGCGCTCTCGGCGGTCCCCGGGTCGAAGTCCTCCGGCGCCGGGGCCTGGCGCTCCGTCCTGCCGCGGCGGCGCTTGCTGCCACCGCCGGTCTCGGCCTCGGGGCGCTTGACCGCCCAGCCCGCGGCGAAGCCGCGGCGGAACGACAGCGTGACGTAGGTCTGCCCGGTCGCGAAGGCGATCGCGCCCAGCCCGATCACGATCACGGACGGCATCAGCACGCCGAGCACGACGCCGAGGAAGCCGACGAACGCGAGCAGCCTCCAGCGCAGCCGCGCCTTGTACTGCAGCAGCACCTCGCCGAGCAACCACAGTGCGACGACGCCGAATGCGATGTAGAGGACCGTCCAGCCCATGTACGCCCCTCTCCCAGTGGCCGCTACGCAGTGTGTCGTATCGCGTGGCGGCCGGTCTAGGCCCGCGGGGGGTGGTGCAGGCCCAGGTTCTCGTAGATTTCCAGGGTCGCCGTGGAGTTGTTGAGCGTGATGAAGTGCAGTCCGGGCACTCCTTCGGACAGCAGCCGCGCGCAGAACTCGGTGGCGAACTCGATACCGATGGAGCGTACCGCCGCCGGATCGTCCTTGGCTGTGAGGATCCGCTCTTTCAGGGCATCCGGGAAGATCGCGTTGCTGAGCTTCGGCAGCCGTTCCAGCATTCTCACGCTGGTGACCGGCAGGATCTCCGGGATGACCGGGGTGTCGCAGCCGGCGGCGGTCACGCGGTCGCGCAGCCGCAGGTACGACTCCGGCCGGAAGAACATCTGTGTGATGGCGTAGTCCGCGCCCGCGCGGCACTTGTCCACGAAGCGGGTCACGTCGGTGTCCCAGTCCGTGGAGCGCGGGTGCATCTCCGGGAACGCGGCCACGCCCACGCAGAAGTCGCCCGACTCCTTGATGAGCCGGACGAGTTCGGCCGCGTACGTCAGTCCCCGGGGGTGTGCGATCCACTCGCCCATCGGGTCGCCGGGCGGATCGCCGCGCACCGCGAGCATGTTGCGGATGCCGGCGTCCGCGTACTGGCCGATGATGTTGCGCAGTTCGGCGATGGAGTGGTCGACCGCGGTGAGGTGGGCGACCGGGGTGAGCGTGGTGTCGGCGACGATCTGCTGGGTCTCCCTGACGGTGCCCGCGCGGGTCGAGCCGCCGGCGCCGTAGGTCACGGAGACGAAGTCGGGGGCGACCGCCTCGACCCGCCGGAGGGCGCTCCACAGGTTCCGCTCACCCTTGGGGGTCTTCGGCGCCGAGAACTCGAACGAGTACGTCGTCTTGCCGGTGGCCAGGATGTCACGCACGGTGCGTGCGCGATCGGTCCTGGTGGATGCGGTTCCTAGGGCCATACCCGCAGGTTAGCCACGGGTGGGCGGTCCCCCAACCGCACACCGGAAATTTGGCCGATTTGTCGTTTTCTTGTCCATCAGGTGGACGGGAGGCCTCATCCCGGGGTCACTGGCGAACGTCGACGGCGGACGACGCGTCCCCGGAGCGGACGGCGCGTCCCCGGAACCGCTACCGGGTCTCCCGCAGCCGCTTGGCGAACTCCGCCGCCGCGGCGCCGGGGTCGTCCGCCTCGGTGATCGCGCGGACCACGACCACCCGGCGGGCGCCGGCGTCCAGCACCTGGTCCAGGTTGCCCAGGTCGATGCCGCCGATGGCGAACCAGGGGCGGTCGGTGCCCAGCGCGGCCGTGCTGCGGACCAGGTCGAGGCCGGGTGCCGGCCGGCCGGGCTTGGTGGGGGTCGGCCAGCACGGGCCGGTGCAGAAGTAGTCCACGCCCTCCTGGACGGCGGCCGCGGCGGCCTCCTCCTCGGCGTGCGTGGAGCGGCCGATCAGGACGCCGTCGCCGAGGAGCGCGCGGGCCGCCGGGACGGGCAGGTCGCCCTGACCGAGGTGCAGCACGTCGGCACCGGCGGCGTGGGCGACGTCCGCCCGGTCGTTGACCGCGAGGAGCTTGCCGTGGCGGGCGCAGGCCTCGGAGAAGACCCGGAGGTGCTCCAGCTCCTCGGCGGCCTCCATGCCCTTGTCGCGCAGTTGGACGATGTCGACACCACCGGCCAGGACCGCGTCGAGGAACTCGGCGAGGTCGCCCTGGCGCGCACGGGCGTCCGTGCACAGGTACAGGCGGGCGTCGGCGAGCGCGGCGCGGGCGGTGTCGGACATGTGCGGGTCCCCCCATGGTCGGAGTGGTGGCCGGTGGCGTGCGGGCTGGGAGCCGCACGCCACCTCCTGGCGCGGTCGGCTCAGACGGCGAGCGCCTGGGCGCGGCGCTTCACCTCCGTGCCGCGATTCTCGCTCAGGGCCTGCGCGGGGGTGCCGGGCAGGGTCGGGTCGGGGGTGAAGAGCCACTCCAGCATCTCTTCGTCCGTGAAGCCGTCGTCCCTCAGGAGCGTCAGGGTCCCGGACAGGCCCTTGACGACCTTGTCCCCGTCGATGAAGGCGGCGGGGATGTGCAGTGCCTTGTTCTCACCTCGGCGTACGGCGATGAGCTGGCCCTCCTTGACCAGCTGCCGCACACGCGTCACCTCGACGCCGAGCTGTTCGGCGATGTCGGGGACGGTGAGCCAGGCGGGGACGAGAGCATCGATCTTCGTGTCAATCTCGGTCACGGAATCTAGCCTGCCATCCCCCACCGACAGTCGGAAGTCAGGCAGGTCCACGCGAGCGCTCCGCGGGACGCCGCCCGGGGTCGCGACGGACGTCGCCACGGGCTGCCCCGCGCGCCGCGGCAGCGTCCGGCCGCGCGTTCCGCGGGACGCCGTGGCTCCCGGTCACGATCCCCGAACCCGGTCACGCCGTCGCTCCCGGTCAGGGGCGTCGCACCCGGTCACGGGCGGCAGCGTCCGGCCGCGCGTTCCGCGGGACGCCGTGGCTCCCGGTCACGATCCCCGAACCCGGTCACGCCGTCGCTCCCGGTCGAGTCCGGCCGCGCGTTCCGCGGCACGCCGTCGCTCCCGGTCACGATCCCCGAACCCGATCACGCCGCCGCTCCCGGTCAGGGGCGTCGCAGCCGGTCACGGGCGTCACACCCGGCCAAGCGTCGCTCCGGGCTCGGCGTCGCACCCGGTCACGCGGCGCTTCTCGTCACGGCGTCGCCGGCCGGTCGGCGGTGGCGTCCTTCAGGGGCCGGGCCGGGTCCGCCAGGGCTTCCGGGTCCAGGTGGCGGCCCGCCTCGATCAGCCGCCGGCCCTGGGCCAGATCGCGCGGCCGGCCCACCGCCAGCAGGGCCACCAGCCGCTCCCCGCGCAGCCAGCACACCGTCCAGGCCGGCCCCGTCGGATCACCGCGCCACACCAGGCGGTCGGCCGCCGCGTGGTGGCCTGCGTACTGGACGAAGCGCCCGAACTGCTCGGACCAGAAGTACGGCACCGGGTCGTAGACGGCGTCGGTCTCGCCGAGGATGTTGGCGGCGACCGTGCGCGGGCCCTGCAGGGCGTTGTCCCAGTGGTGGATGAGCAGCCGTTCGCCGTAGCGCGCCGAGGGGAAGGAGGCGCAGTCGCCGACGGCGTACACGTCCGCGACGCCGGTGCGCAGGCGGGCGTCGGCGAGCACCTCGCCGTGCGCGCCCAGCTCGACGCCGGAGCCGGCCAGCCAGCCGGTGGCGGGGCGGGCGCCGATCCCGACGACCACGGCGCCCGCGGGCAGCCGCGTGCCGTCGGCGAGCACCACGGCGCCGGGCTCGACGCGCTGCACGCGCGCGTGGGTGCGCAGTTCGGTGCCGCTGTCGGCGTACCAGGCGGCCATCGGCGCGGCCACCTCGGCGGGCAGCGCGCCGGCGAGCGGCCGGTCGGCGGCCTCCACGACGGTCACGGCGCAGCCCGCCAGCCGGGCCGCGGTGGCGAACTCGGCGCCGATCCAGCCGGCGCCGACGACCACGATGTCGTGCTGCCGCTCCAGCACGGGCCGCAGCCGCTCGGCGTCGTCCAGGGTGCGCAGCAGGTGCACGCCGGGGACGCCCTCGGTGCCGGGCAGGGTGATCGGCTCGGCGCCGGTGGCGAGGACCAGGACGTCGTAGGGCACCGGGCCCGCCTCGGTGTCCAGCTCGCGCTCGGCGGGGCGCACGCCCAGCGCCTCGCAGCCGAGCCGCAGCTCGACGCCGAGCGCCTCGAAGTCCACGTCGAAGGCGGAGCCCTCGGCCTTGCCGAGCAGGACGGCCTTGGACAGCGGCGGCCGGTCGTAGGGCTGGTGCGGCTCGGCGCCGATGACGGTCACGGGGCCCCGGAAGCCCTGGTCCCGCAGGGCGGCCGCGGTCTGCACGCCGGCCATGCCCGCGCCCACGACGACCACGCGCCGCTGTGCCGCCGGGGTCTCTTGCGCTGTCTGCTCGCTCACCCGATCACCTTAGACACGTGACGGTGCGTCAGTCAGGGGGCGTGCTCGGTGACCTGCTCCACAACACTCGTACCGGCCCCGGGCTGCGACTCCCACTCCCAGGTCTCCGCCAGTCGCACGCGGCCGTCGGGCAGCTCGGTCACCTGCGACACGCAGTGCCCCGAGGACGTCGTCCCGTCCGTCTTGAGCTGCACGTAGCGGAAGTCCAGCCGGTCGCCCTCGCGGGTGCCGATCAGACGGCCGCGCACGACGTCGCCGCCCGCGTACTCGGCCCAGACCGCCCCGTCCTCCTCGTGGTACGTGAACCGGGTACGCGTACCCACCTGACCTGGGGACTGGTCCGCCACCGGGGCGAGGACCAGTCCGTCGAGCGAGCGGGCCATGACAGGGGCTCCCTTACGGGTGACGAGTGCTGCGGGCTAGGCTGGCCACCGTACAAGCACTCGCGGGAGCCCGGGCGCACCGGGCTGAGAGGGAGGCTGGCGGCCTCCGACCGTACGAACCTGATCCGGGTCATGCCGGCGAAGGGAGGGGCTGGACGCCCATGTCCTCACGTACGTCCGACGTCCTCGTCATCGGGGGCGGAATCATCGGTCTGGTCACGGCGTGGCGCGCCGCGCAGCGCGGGCTCGCCACGGCCGTGGTCGACCCCGAGCCCGGCGGCGGCGCGGCCCAGGTGGCGGCCGGGATGCTGGCCGCGGTCACCGAGCTGCACTACGGCGAGGAGCGGCTGCTCGCCCTGAACCTGGAGTCGGCGCGCCGCTATCCGGACTTCGCGGCCGAGCTCACCGACCTGACCGGCCTCGACCTCGGCTACCGCCGCTGCGGCACCCTCGCCGTCGCGCTGGACGCCGACGACCGCGCCCACCTGCGGGAACTGCACGCGCTGCAGCAGCGCTCGGGCCTGGAGGCGGAGTGGCTGTCGGGGCGGGAGTGCCGGCGGCTGGAGCCGATGCTGGCGTCCGGGGTGCGGGGCGGCCTGCGGGTCGACGGTGACCACCAGATCGATCCGCGGCGGCTGGCGGCGGCCCTGGTGAGCGCCTGCGAGCGGGCCGGAGTGGTCTTCCACCGGGCCTGGGCCGAGCGGCTCGACGTGGTCCGGGAGCGGGCCGCCGGTGTCACCACGGCGGACGGCACCGGGCTGCGCGCGGACCGGGTCGTGCTCGCCGCGGGGAGCATGAGCGGACGCCTCGCGGGTGTGCCGGAGGCGCTGCTGCCGCCGGTGCGGCCGGTGAAGGGGCAGGTGCTGCGGCTGACCGTGCCGGGCCGGTTCGCGCCGTTCCTGAGCCGTACCGTGCGGGCCGTGGTCCGCGGCAGCCACGTCTACCTGGTGCCCCGCGAGAACGGCGAGCTGGTCGTCGGCGCCACCAGCGAGGAGCTGGGCTGGGACACGACGGTCACGGCCGGCGGCGTGTACGAGCTGCTGCGCGACGCCCACGAACTGGTGCCGGGCATCACCGAGCTGCCGCTGACCGAGACCCGCGCCGGGCTGCGGCCCGGCTCCCCGGACAACGCGCCGCTGCTCGGCCCGTCCGGCCTCGACGGCCTGCTGCTGGCCACCGGGCACTACCGCAACGGGGTGCTGCTCACGCCCGTGACGGGGGACGTCCTGGCGCACGCGCTGGTCACCGGCGACCTTCCCGAAGAAGCCCGCCCGTTCACGCCGACGCGATTCGGCACCGTCCTCACGGAGCAGCCCGCATGACCCTCTCCGTCACCATCTCCGTCAACGGGGAGCGCCGGGACATCGCCCCCGGCACCGCTCTCGACTCCCTCGTCAGGGCCCTCACCCCGGCGCCCTCCGGGGTGGCGGCCGCCGTCAACGAGACCGTCGTCCCGCGCGCCCGGTGGGCGGACACCGCGCTCGCCGAGGGCGACCGCGTCGAAGTCCTCACCGCCGTCCAAGGAGGCTGACCCATGGCCGACGATCCCTTCGTTCTCGGCGGAGTGCCCTTCGGCTCCCGTCTGATCATGGGCACGGGCGGTGCGCCCAGCCTGGACGTGCTGGAGCGGGCGCTGGTTGCCTCCGGTACGGAACTGACGACGGTCGCGATGCGGCGGGTGGACCCCTCCGTGCACGGCTCGGTGCTCTCGGTGCTGGAGCGGCTCGGCATCCGGGCGCTGCCGAACACCGCGGGCTGTTTCACCGCCGGGGAGGCCGTGCTCACCGCCCGGCTGGCCCGGGAGGCGCTGGGCACGGACCTGGTCAAGCTGGAGGTCATCGCCGACGAGCGGACCCTGCTGCCGGATCCGGTGGAGACGCTGGAGGCGGCGGAGACGCTGGTCGACGACGGGTTCACGGTGCTGCCCTACACGAACGACGACCCCGTCCTCGCGCGCAGGCTGGAGGACGTGGGCTGTGCGGCGGTGATGCCGCTCGGTTCCCCGATCGGGTCCGGGCTCGGCATCCGCAATCCGCACAACTTCCAGCTGATCGTCGAGCACGCGCGCGTGCCGGTGATCCTGGACGCGGGCGCCGGTACGGCGTCCGACGTGGCGCTGGCGATGGAGCTGGGCTGCGCCGGTGTGATGCTGGCCTCGGCCGTCACCCGGGCGCAGGAGCCGGAGACGATGGCCGCGGCCATGAAGCACGCCGTGGAGGCGGGCCGGCTGGCCCGGCTGGCGGGGCGCATCCCGCGCCGCCATTTCGCCGAGGCGTCCTCCCCCACCGAGGGGCGCGCGCACCTGGACCCCGAGCGCCCCGCCTTCTAGCCGAGCCGGTCGCGCGACGGTCACAGCTCTGCTGCATTCCGTCCCCCGCGAAAGCACGGGGGGACGGGAGTGCCGGTCGTCCCTCGTAGACTCGCCTGCGTGGATACGACCCTTCAGGACCCTCTCGTCGGGCAGGTGCTCGACGGCCGATACCGCATCGACGCGCGGGTCGCGGCCGGCGGGATGGCCACGGTCTACCGGGCCCTGGACACCCGTCTGGACCGCGTCCTCGCGCTGAAGGTGATGCACCCGGCGCTCGCGGTGGACGGGGCCTTCGTCGACCGGTTCATCCGGGAGGCGAAGTCCGTCGCCCGGCTCGACCACCCCAACGTGGTGCAGGTCTTCGACCAGGGCACCGACGGGTCGTACGTGTATCTGGCGATGGAGTACGTCGCCGGGTGCACCCTGCGCGACGTGCTGCGCGAGCGGGGTGCCCTGCAGCCGCGGGCCGCGCTGGACATCCTGGAGCCGGTGCTCGCCGCGCTCGGCGCCGCGCACCGGGCCGGGTTCGTGCACCGGGACATGAAGCCGGAGAACGTCCTGATAGGGGACGACGGCCGGGTCAAGGTGGCCGACTTCGGGCTGGTGCGCTCGGTGGACACGGTGACCAGCACGACGGATTCGGTGCTCGGGACGGTGTCGTACCTCGCGCCCGAGCAGATAGAACGGGGGACCACCGATCCACGCGTCGACGTGTACGCGTGCGGTGTCGTCCTCTTCGAGATGCTGACGGGCGGGAAGCCGCACTCGGGGGACTCCCCCGCCCAGGTGCTCTACCGGCACATACACGAGGACGTGCCGCCGCCCTCGGCGCTCGTGCCGGGGCTGCCGTTCGAGCTGGACGAGCTGGTCGCGTCGGCCACCGCGCGCCAACCCGGGATCCGCCCGCAGGACGCCGTGGTGCTGCTGGGCCAGGTGCGCGAGGCGCGCCGGGCGCTGACCGAGGAGCAGCTGGACGCACTGCCGCCGCAGGCGCTGACCGCGGAGCACGACAACGCCGAGGACCGCACGAGCGTGATCCCGCGCGCACTGACGGTACCCCGGCCGCTTCCCGTCGACGAGGACGCCGCGGCGGACGGCGTCCACCGCACCACCCGGCTGCAGTCCCCGCCCGTCCCCGACCGGCGGCGCCCGGCGCGGCCCCGGCGGACGGTGCTGGCCGTGCTCGCGGCCGTGCTGCTGGTGCTCGGCGTGGGCGCCGGGGTCTGGTACATCAACTCCGGGCAGTTCACGAAGGTGCCGCCGCTGCTGACGAAGACGGAGGCGCAGGCGCGGGAGCGGCTGAAGTCGGCCGGGCTCGACGTGGGGAAGATCAAGCGGTCGTACAACGACACCGTCGACCGCGGCACCGTCATCAGCAGCGACCCGGCGCCCGGCGCCCGTATCCGGGACCACGACTCGGTCGCGCTGACCGTCTCGCTGGGCCCGGAGACGGTGAAGGTGCCCGATGTGCAGGGGCAGTCGCTCGCCGGGGCGCGGGCGCGGCTGAAGTCGGCGGGGCTGGAGCCGGGGATGGTCACCCGGGAGTTCAGCGACGACGTGGACAAGGGGTCCGTGATCGCGACGGCCCCGCGTGCGGGCACCGAGCGGCACGCCGGTTCGGCGATCGCGCTGACCGTCAGCAAGGGCAGCCCGATCGACGTACCGGACGTCACCGGCGACGACCTGGACAGCGCGAAGCAGGAGCTGGCGGACGCCGGGCTGAAGGTGCGGATCGCCCCGGAGCGGATCAACTCCGAGTACGACAAGGACGCGGTCGCGGCGCAGAGCCCGCGGGACGGTGACGAGGCGGCGGAGGGCGACACGGTGACGCTGACGCTGTCCAAGGGCCCGGAGATGGTCGAGGTGCCGGACGTGGTCGGCGACAGCGTGGACGACGCCCACCGGGCCCTCGAGGGCGCCGGCTTCCAGGTGGACGAGGACCGCGGGCTGCTCGGGCTGTTCGGCGACACCGTGAAGAAGCAGTCGGTGAAGGGCGGCGAGACGGCGCCCAAGGGGTCGTCGATCACGATCACCATCCGGTAGGTGCCGGGGGCACCGTGCCCCGTCCGGTGACCTGAAGCGCCCTCCCCGTCCGGTGACGGGAGGCACCGTCGCCGTCCGGTGACGAGGTCGTCGTCCCCGTCCGGTGACGGGACACCGTGATCATCTGGCTCTCCCGGTAGGTACGCCCCGTGGGTCCGGGGATCCAGTGGGTCCGCTGGTCCCGGGAACCGGTGGGCCCGGAGACCCGGCGGGCCCGGAGACCCGGCGGGCCCGGAAATCCGATGGGCCCGGGGACCCGGTGGGCCCGGAAACCCGGCGGGCCCGGGGAACCGGTGCGTCCGGCGGATCCGGTGCGTCCGGAGACCCGGAGCGTCCGGCGGATCCGGTGACGGGGGTCACCGGGGACCGTGGTCCGAGGGTCGGGGTGGGCATGACACCCTGAACGGGTGAGTCCTGATCAGTCCCCGCCGCCCCGCAACCCCGTCGGCGGCCATGTCCCGGTGGCCGGCGGCCTGCACTCCGTCGGGCTGTCGTACGCCCGTGAGCTGCGGGCGGAGACCGTGCAGGTCTTCGTCGCCAACCCGCGCGGCTGGGCGACGCCCGCCGGGAACCCACGGCAGGACGAGGCGTTCCGGGCGGCGTGCGCCGAGGAGTCGATCCCGGCGTACGTGCACGCCCCCTACCTGATCAACTTCGGCTCGCACACCGAGGCGACCGTCGAGCGGTCCGTGGCCTCCCTGCGGCACTCGCTGCGGCGCGGGCGGGAGATCGGTGCGCTGGGCGTGGTCGTGCACACCGGCAGTGCGACCGGCGGGCGGCCGCGGGAGGTCGCGCTGCGGCAGGTGCGCGAGCGCCTGCTGCCGCTGCTGGAGGAACTGACCGACGACGACCCGTTCCTGCTGCTGGAGTCGACCGCCGGGCAGGGCGCCTCGCTGTGCTCACGCACCTGGGACTTCGGGCCGTACTTCGAGGCGCTGGACGCGCACCCGAAGCTGGGCGTGTGCCTGGACACCTGCCACATCTTCGCCGCGGGGCACGATCTGACCGGTCCGAGCGGTATGCACCAGACCCTCGACCTGCTGGTGGACACGGTCGGCGAGGGCCGGCTGAAGCTGATCCACGCCAACGACTCCAAGGACGTCGTCGGGGCGCACAAGGACCGGCACGAGAACATCGGTGCCGGCCACATCGGCGAGGACCCGTTCCGCGCCCTGATGACGCATCCGGCGACGGCGGGCGTCCCGCTGGTCATCGAGACGCCCGGCGGCAGCCAGGGGCACGCCGCGGACGTGGAGCGGCTGAAGAAACTCCGGGACTCCTGAGTCGACCGGGGTGAGCGCCCGGCCGACGGCACGGCCCGCGGCCGGCGAGTGGACGACCGGGCGGGGCAGGGGGCCGTGATGGTGCACCGGTACCGCCCCGAGCGGACCCGAGGTCACAGCTCGGGGCCGTCCCCGGGCTCCTCCTGGTAGGAGTAGCGCTGTTCCTTCCAGGGGTCGCCCAGGTTGTGGTAGCCGCGCTCCTCCCAGAAGCCGCGGCGGTCGGCGGTCATGTACTCCACGCCACGGACCCACTTCGGGCCCTTCCAGGCGTACAGGTGGGGCACGATCAGGCGGAGCGGGAAGCCGTGCTCGGCGGTGAGGAGCTCGCCGTCCTTGTGGGTGGCGAAGATCGTGCGGTCGGAGGCGAAGTCCGCCAGGCGCAGGTTGGAGCTGAAGCCGTACTCGGCCCAGACCATCACATGGGTGACGTCCGGCGCCGGCGGGGCCAGGTCCAGGATCGTGCGGGCCGGGACGCCGCCCCACTCCGCTCCGATCATGCTGAACTTGGTCACGCAGTGCAGATCGGCCACCACGGTGGTGTAGGGCAGGGCCGTGAGCTCCTCGTGGTCCCAGGTGTGCTTGTCGCCGTCGGCGGTGGCGCCGAAGACCCGGAACTCCCAGCGCTCGGGCCGGAACTTCGGGACGGGTCCGTAGTGCGTGACCGGCCAGCCGCGCTGGAGCCGCTGACCCGGGGGAAGTTCGGTCCCTGCCGCTGCTCCAGACTCTCGCTCCACCGGATGACCCATGTATCCATCCTGACAGACCTCGGGCGATGCCCTTGACCACCCCCCACAGGAACGGACAGATATCAGCAAGACAGAACTTACCCACTAAGTACCCACTTACTGGAAGATCTTCTTCGCCGGTGCAATCATGCGGCGCTATCGGCCTGGTCCGACTACGCGAAGGAGTTCATCGCAATGCAAGGCGACCCCGAGGTCATCGAACTGCTCAACGAGCAGCTGACCGCCGAGCTGACCGCGATCAACCAGTACTTCCTGCACGCCAAACTGCAGGACCACAAGGGATGGACGAAGCTCGCGAAGTACACCCGGGCCGAGTCGTTCGACGAGATGCGGCACGCGGAGATCCTCACCGACCGCATCCTGCTGCTCGACGGCCTGCCGAACTACCAGCGGCTCTTCCACGTCCAGGTGGGCCAGACGGTCACCGAGATGTTCCGGGCCGACCGGCAGGTCGAGGTCGAGGCCATCGACCGGCTGCGCCGGGGGGTCCAGGTGATGCGCGAGAAGAACGACATCACGTCGGCGAACGTCTTCGAGGCGATCCTGGCCGACGAGGAGCACCACATCGACTATCTGGACACCCAGCTGGAACTGGTGGACAAGCTCGGCGAGGCGCTCTATCTGGCGACCGTCATCGAGCAGAGCCAGCCCGACGCCTGAGATCCCGGCACGGCGGCCTCGCCGTGCACCGGGCGGCCGCGGACGGGGACGCTAGGCGGCGTCGTCCAGCCGCGCGAGCGCCGGGGCGTGCTGCTCGATCAGCTCACGGCGCGGACAGGCTCCCCGGCCCAGCAGCGCCTGGATCCGCCGTACACAGCCGCCGCAGTCGGTGCCTGCCTTGCAGGCCGAGGCGATCTGCCGGGGCGTGCAGGCGCCGTCCTCCGCGTGTTGCTTGACCTGCGCCTCGGTCACCCCGAAGCAGCTGCAGACGTACACGCGGATCCACCTCCCGACGGGTCGTGATGCCATCCCCTATTCGGTGAGGCAAACCTAACCTTACCCATCCCGCGCCGGGCGCAAAAGAGAAAGGGCGCGGATCGTCTGTGATCCGCGCCCCACCCGGGCTCACTGGTCCCGGTACATCTCCGCCACGAGGAACGCCAGGTCCAGCGACTGGCTGCGGTTCAGCCGCGGGTCGCAGGCCGTCTCGTAACGCTGGTGCAGGTCGTCGACGAAGATCTCGTCGCCGCCGCCCACGCACTCGGTGACGTCGTCGCCGGTCAGCTCCACGTGGATGCCGCCCGGGTGGGTGCCGAGCGCCTTGTGGACCTCGAAGAAGCCCTTGACCTCGTCGAGCACGTCGTCGAAGCGGCGGGTCTTGTGCCCGGAGGCCGCCTCGAAGGTGTTGCCGTGCATCGGGTCGGTCACCCAGGCGACCGTCGCGTCGGAGGCCGAGACCTTCTCCACCAGCTCGGGGAGCTTGTCGCGGATCTTGCCGGCGCCCATGCGGACGATGAAGGTCAGCCGGCCCGGCTCCCGGTCGGGGTCGAGGCGGTCGATGTACTGCAGCGCCTCCTCGGCCGTGGTGCTCGGGCCGAGCTTGATGCCGATCGGGTTGCGGATCCTCGAGGCGAACTCGATGTGCGCGCCGTCCAGCTGCCGGGTGCGCTCACCGATCCACACCATGTGCCCGGAGACGTCGTACAGCTTGCCGGTGCGGGAGTCCACCCGGGTCAGGGCGGACTCGTAGTCCAGCAGCAGCGCCTCGTGCGAGGCGAAGAACTCGACGGTCTTGAACTCCTCCGGGTCGGTGCCGCAGGCCCGCATGAAGTTCAGCGCGTTGTCGATCTCGCGCGCCAGCTGCTCGTAGCGCTGGCCCGACGGCGAGGTCCGCACGAAGTCCTGGTTCCAGGCGTGCACCTGGCGCAGGTCGGCGTAGCCGCCGGTGGTGAAGGCGCGCACCAGGTTCAGCGTGGACGCCGAGGCGTGGTACATGCGCTTCAGCCGCTCGGGGTCCGGGACGCGGCTGGTCTCGGTGAAGTCGAAGCCGTTGACGGAGTCGCCCCGGTACGTCGGCAGGGTCACGCCGTCGCGGGTCTCGGTCGGCTTGGAGCGCGGCTTGGAGTACTGCCCCGCGATCCGGCCCACCTTCACCACGGGCACGGAGGCCGCGTAGGTCAGGACGGCGCCCATCTGCAGGAGCGTCTTGAGCTTGTTGCGGATGTGGTCGGCGGACACCGCGTCGAAGGCCTCGGCGCAGTCGCCCCCCTGGAGGAGGAACGCCTCTCCCTTGGCGACGGCCGCCATCCGGGCGCGCAGCTGGTCGCACTCGCCCGCGAAGACGAGCGGCGGATACGACTCGAGGTCCGCGATCACTGCGCGCAGAGCCTCGGTGTCGGGGTACTCGGGCTGCTGCGCCGCGGGCAGGTCTCGCCAGGTGTTGCCAGCACTCGTGCTGGTCTTAGCGTTCACGGTCACCTCCCAAACCTTACGTGGTCGTGTCGGATGTTCTTTCTTCCGGCTCGAAGGATGAGACGGGGTGGTCGCCCCGTGGACGGCCCGCGGGTGAGGTAGGGTCTTTCGCATGTTCGCGCTTTCGATCCAGAACTGGTGGTGGACCGCTCTCCCGGCGGCCCGCTGATCGCGCGTACACCAGACTTCGCGAAGGCCGCCCGAGGGGCGGCCTTCGGCGTTCTCCGGGTCGTTCCTCTCCTTCACACGATCGAGTAGGAGCCCGACCCGTGAACCTTCTGCACCTGCTGTCCGACCCCCGCCCCTTCGCCCTGCTGCGCCGCCGCACCCCCGGCCGCGCCGAGCAGCTTGTGGAGGTGCTGATCGGCCCGGTGACCACCCACGACCGGCTCGCCGACCTGCCCGACGAGGGGCTGGCGCTGATCCCGTTCCGGCAGATCCGCGAGCGCGGTTTCGACGTCCGCGACGACGGCACCCCGCTGCTGGCCCTCACCCCCGAGGAGTCGTACGAGATCCCGCTCGCCGAGGCGCTGACCGGGCTCCCGGCGCACGACGTGCGGGTCGAGGGCGGCGGCTTCGACGTCGGGGACGAGGAGTACGGCGAGATCGTCGGGCGGGTGCTGGCGGAGGAGATCGGCCGGGGCGAGGGCGCGAACTTCGTGATCCGGCGGACGTACGAGGGCGAGATCCCCGGGTTCGGCCGCGCCGACGCGCTGGCCCTGTTCCGGCGGCTGCTGACCGGCGAACGCGGCGCGTACTGGACGTTCGTGGTGCACACCGGGGAGCGGACGCTGGTCGGTGCCAGTCCCGAGGTGCATGTGCGGATGTCCGGCGGGACCGTCGTGATGAACCCGATCAGCGGGACCTACCGCTATCCCGCCGAGGGGCCGACACCGGAGCGGCTGCTGGACTTCCTCGCCGACGGCAAGGAGATCGAGGAGCTGTCCATGGTCGTCGACGAGGAACTGAAGATGATGTGCACCGTCGGCGACCGGGGCGGAGTGGTCGTCGGCCCGCGGCTGAAGGAGATGGCCCACCTCGCGCACACCGAGTACGAGCTGCGCGGGAAGTCCTCCCTGGACGCGCGGGAGGTGCTGCGGGAGACCATGTTCGCGGCGACCGTCACCGGATCGCCGGTGCAGAACGCGTGCCGGGTGATCGAGCGCCGTGAAGTCGGCGGCCGGGGCTACTACGCGGGGGCGCTGGCGCTGCTCGGGCGGGACTCCGGGGGCGCCCAGACACTGGACTCGCCCATCCTGATCCGCACCGCGGACATCGACGCGGACGGCCGGCTGCGCGTCCCGGTCGGCGCGACGCTCGTGCGCGGCTCGGACCCGGCGGGCGAGGTCGCGGAGACGCACGCGAAGGCGGCGGGGGTGCTGTCCGCCCTCGGGGTGCGGCCGTCCCGGCCGGCCACGGAGCGGGACCGGCCCCGGCTGGCCGACGATCCCCGGGTCCGGGCCGCGCTGGACGGGCGCCGCTCGGCGCTGGCGCCGTTCTGGCTGCGGATGCAGGAGCAGGCACGGGAGCTGACCGGCCATGCCCTGGTCGTGGACGGAGAGGACACCTTCACGGCGATGCTGGCGCACGTGCTGCGCTCGGGCGGTCAGGAGGTGACCGTCCGGCGGTACGACGAGCCGGGGCTGCGTGAGGCCGCGCTCGCGCACGAGGGGCCGGTCGTGCTCGGACCGGGTCCCGGAGATCCCCGCGATCCCGCCGACCCGAAGATGCGGTTCCTGCGCGCCTTGGCGGCCACGCTGATCCGCGAGCACCGCTTCGGCGTGCTCGGGGTGTGCCTCGGCCACGAGCTGATCGCGGCGGAGCTGGGCCTCGACCTGGTGCGCAAGCAGGTGCCGTACCAGGGGGCGCAGACGCGGATCGACCTGTTCGGGCGGCCGGAGACGGTCGGTTTCTACAACAGCTTCACGGCTCGCTGCGACGACGGGGCGGCCCGGGAGCTGGCGGCGCACGGGATCGAGGTGAGCCGGGCGGGCAACGGCGAGGTGCACGCCCTGCGGGGGCCCGGGTTCGCCGGGGTGCAGTTCCACCCGGAGTCCGTGCTGACCCTGGACGGCGCGGCGATCGTGCGCGAGCTGATCGGCGGGCTGCGCGCGGCGAGCACACGCGGGTGAGGGACGGGCCCGGGTACCGCGGTCCCGGGCCCCGCCACGGCGCGGCCGGGTCGTCAGCCGAAGAACACCCCCACCTCCTCGTACAGCTTCGGGTCCACGGTCTTCAGCCTGGCCGTGGCCTCGGCGATCGGCACGCGCACGATGTCGGTGCCGCGCAGGGCGACCATCTTGCCGAAGTCGCCGTCGCGCACGCAGTCGATGGCGTGCAGTCCGAAGCGGGTGGCGAGCCAGCGGTCGAAGGCGCTGGGGGTGCCGCCGCGCTGGATGTGCCCGAGGACCGTGGTGCGGGCCTCCTTGCCGGTGCGCCGCTCGATCTCCTTGGCCAGCCACTCGCCGACCCCGGAGAGGCGCACGTGCCCGAAGGAGTCCAGCGACTCGTCCTTCAGGACCACCTCGCCGTCCTTCGGCATGGCGCCCTCGGCGATGACGACGATCGGGGCGTACGACGCCTTGAAGCGGGAGGTGATCCAGGCGCACACCTGGTCCAGGTCGAAGCGCTGTTCCGGGATGAGGATGACGTTGGCACCGCCGGCCAGGCCCGAGTGCAGCGCGATCCAGCCGGCGTGGCGGCCCATCACCTCGCAGACCAGCACCCGCATGTGGGACTCGGCGGTGGTGTGCAGGCGGTCGATCGCCTCGGTGGCGATGTTGACCGCGGTGTCGAAGCCGAAGGTGTAGTCGGTGGCGGACAGATCGTTGTCGATGGTCTTCGGGACGCCGACGCAGGGCACCCCGTACTCGTCGGCCAGCCGCGCGGCCACGCCGAGGGTGTCCTCGCCGCCGATCGCGACGAGGGCCTCGACCTCCTGCTTGGCCAGGTTCTCCTTGATACGGCGGATGCCGTTGTCCATCTTGAGCGGGTTGGTCCGCGAGGAGCCGAGGATGGTGCCGCCGCGGGGCAGGATGCCCCGCACCGCGGAGATGTCGAGGCGGACCGTGTCGTTCTCGAGCGGACCCCGCCAGCCGTCCCGGAAGCCGACGAAGTCATAGCCGTACTCCTGCACGCCCTTGCGCACGATGCCCCGGATGACGGCGTTGAGCCCGGGGCAGTCGCCGCCTCCGGTCAGTACTCCGACCCGCATGAAAGTGTCCCTTCGCCGCGCTTGCCTGACGCTCAGTCACGCTAGTGGTGATTCGCGTCACATCGGGAGAGGCGGGAAGGGTGATTCCGCCGCGTGCCGCGGCGGCCGCTCTACTCGTCGTCCAGGCCACGCTCGATCGCGTACCGCACCAGCTCCACCCGGTTGTGCAACTGGAGCTTGCCGAGGGTGTTCTGGACGTGGTTCTGCACCGTGCGGTGGGAGATGACGAGCCGTTCGGCGATCTGCTTGTAGCTCAGGCCCTTGGCGACCAGCCGCAGCACCTCCGTCTCCCGGTCGGTCAGCCGGGGCGCGCCCGGCTCGCCGGTGTCGGCGGCGGGCGCGGGCTCGGAGGCCAGTCGGCGGTACTCGCCGAGCACCAGCCCGGCGAGGCCCGGCGTGAACACCGGGTCGCCGGCCGCGGTACGGCGCACCGCGTCCAGCAGTTCCCCGGTGGAGGCCGACTTCAGCAGATAGCCGGTGGCGCCGGACTTGACCGCCTCCAGGACGTCGGCGTGCTCGCCGCTCGCCGAGAGGACCAGGACGCGCAACGCCGGGTTGTGGGCGACCAGTTCCCTGCATACCTGGACGCCGGGCTTGGCGGGCAGATTGAGGTCCAGCACCAGGACGTCGGGGCGGGCGGCCCTGGCGCGGCGGACCGCCTGGTCGCCGTCGCCCGCGGTGGCGACCACCTCGAAGCCCCGCTCACCGAGGTCCCGGGCTACCGCGTCACGCCACATGGGGTGGTCGTCCACCACCATGACCCTGATCGGGTCCTGCCGCTGTGTCATCGCTGCTCCGCCCTCTTGCCCCGCGCCCGTCCGGCGCCCTTCGGTACCTTCAGTTCGACTTCCGTGCCCTGCCCGGGGACGGAGACCAGCTCGGCGCTGCCGCCGAGGTCCCGCAGCCGTCCGCGGATCGACTGGGCCACCCCGAGCCGGCCCTCCCCCTCGGCCTGGGCGAGCCGGCCCGCGGGGATGCCGGGACCGTCGTCCCGTACGGTCACGACGACCTCGTCCGGCTCGTCCTCGACCAGGATCCAGGCCCGGGCCTCCTCGCCGGCGTGCCTGCGCACGTTGTCCAGCGCGGCCGAGACCGCGGCGGCCACCTCCCGTGCCGCGGCGGTCGGCAGCACCACCGGGGCACCGGGCTCGGCGAGGCCGACCCGGCCGCTCGCGAAGGGGGCGAGCAGGGAGCGCAGATCGACCGACCCGGCCGACCCGGCCGGTCCGTCCGGTCCGTCGACGTAGGGCTCCTCGACGGCCCGTACGACCGCTCCGGCGGCCGCGTCCTCCGACACCCGGGACACCGGCACCAGACCGCCCGACACCAGCGTGCGCAGGGCCACCTCCTGCTCCCCGGCCATCCGGCCCAGCTCGGCCGCCTCGCCGCCGAGCGCCGTGCCCCGGCGCTTCACCATCGCCAGCACCTGGAGCACGCTGTCGTGGATGTCCCGGGCCAGCCGCTCCCGCTCCCGCGTCGCGGCCTCGATCTCCAGCGCGCGGGCCAGGGTGCGCTCGGAGGCGCGGGCCACCTCCACGACGTAGCCGATGGCGATGGCGGCGACCCAGACGAGGATCACGGCGTGCACGGTGTCCCGGGCGGGGTGGCCGCGCTCGACGAGGTTGCCGGCGGCCACGGCCGTCGAGGCGACCGCCGCCCAGCGCCAGCCGCCTTTGAGGGCGAAGGCCAGCACGGAACCGGCGGTCCATATCGACGGCAGGGTGGGGCCGCCGCCGGCGATCCGCTCGTGGTTGTCGGCGAGCGGGGTCAGCAGGATGCCGGTGAGCGCGACGGTCAGGTCGGCGGCGAGGAAGCGCCTGGTGCAGGCGGCCTCGCCCGCCACCTTGGGCAGGGTCGCGAGCGTCCACCCGAGCAGGACGGCGTAGTAGGCGAGGGCCACCCAGGGGCGGGCGAAGTGGGAGTACGCCGTGGCGCACAGGCCGATGGCGTACAGCATCGTCAGCACGCGGTAGCCGGCGAGCGCGCGCCACAGCGGCAGCTCGACCGACATCCGCATCACACGCTCGCGCCTGGGCATGTCCCCCCGCTCCCCCGCCCGCCTGATACCCCGCCGCCTCGCCGGCTACCCCGCCGCCTTCTTCTCCGCTTCCCTGGCCGCCTTCGCCGCCTCCGCGATCTGCCGCTTGGCCGCGGTCGCGTAGATGTCGACGTACTCCTGGCCGGAGAGCCGCATGATCTCGTACATGACCTCGTCGGTCAGGGCGCGCAGCACGAACCGGTCGTGCTCCATGCCCTGGTAGCGGCTGAAGTCCAGGGGCTTGCCGATGCGGATGCCGGGCCGCATCAGCTTGGGCACCACCTTGCCGGGAGGCTGGATCTTCTCCGTGTCGATCATGGCGACCGGGATGACGGGCGCGCCGGTGGCGAGGGCCACGCGCGCGAGGCCGCCGGGCTTGCCCCGGTAGAGCCGGCCGTCGGGCGAGCGGGTCCCCTCGGGATAGATGCCGAACAGCTCACCGCGCCGCAGCACCTCTATACCGCTGTTGATCGCGGCCTCGCCGGCGCCGCGCGCCCCGGAGCGGTCCACCGGGAGCTGGCCGACGCCCTTGAAGAAGGCGGCGGTCAGCCGGCCCTTCACACCGGGGGTGGTGAAGTACTCGGCCTTCGCGATGAAGGTGACCTTGCGGTGCAGCATCGTCGGCAGGAAGAACGAGTCCGAGAAGGACAGGTGGTTGCTCGCCAGGATGGCGGGGCCCGTGGCCGGAATGTTCTCCAGCCCCTCCACCCAGGGCCTGAAGGCGACCTTCAGCGGCCCGCCGATGGCGACCTTCATCGTGCCGTACAACACCCGTGTGCCTCCTGTTTGCGTCGAACAGACCATAACCCGGAGGACCGTCAAAGGGCCCGACGACCCTGGTCGGTGTCAGTGCGGTCGCGTACGGTGAACCACATCCGCGTGTTTCTTCCCGCCTTGACCGGCCACCGGGCGAGGCCTCCCACGAACAGGAGAGTCCAAGGTGCCGGTTCTCCCCGGAGCCGAGCCGTACCGCCACGAAGGCGGGGAGGTGGGCGTCCTCCTCTGTCACGGCTTCACGGGCTCACCCCAGTCGATGCGCCCCTGGGCGGAGCACCACGCGGCCCACGGCCTGACCGTGTCGTTGCCGCTGCTGCCCGGCCATGGCACCCGCTGGGAGGACATGCAGGTCACTGGCTGGCAGGACTGGTACGCGGAGGTGGACCGCGAGCTGCGGCTGCTCTCCGAGCGCTGTTCCCGGGTGTTCGTCGCGGGCCTGTCCATGGGCGGCGCGCTGGCGCTGCGCCTGGCCGCGCTGCACGGCGACCGGATCACCGGCGTGGTGACCGTCAACCCGGCGAACAGGGTGCACGGCCTGTCGGCGTACGCCCTGCCCGTCGCCCGGCACCTCGTACGGACGACGAAGGGCATCGCCAGCGACATCGCGAAGGAGGGCGCCGCGGAGCTGGGCTACGACCGGGTGCCGCTGCACGCGGCCCACTCGCTGCGGATGTTCCTGCGCCGGCTGGATGGCGAGTTGCCCCAGGTCACCCAGCCGCTGCTGCTGCTGCGCAGCGCCCAGGACCACGTCGTCCCGGCCGCGGACTCGGCCCGGGTGCTCGGCCGGGTGTCGTCCACGGACGTGACGGAGCTCGTGCTGGAACACAGCTACCACGTGGCGACGTTGGACGAGGATGCGGACCGGGTGTTCGACGAGAGCCTCGCCTTCATCGGCCGGCTCGCACCCGGCGTCGGCAAGGAAGGGACGGCCGCAGTTGGCTGAGCACGGCTCCGACCGCGACAACCGTGAGGAGCGCGAGCCGGACGAGCAGGGGGTGCCCTTCGACGAGGACGCCGCCTGGCGGGCCATCGTCGCCGGGTACGGCGAGGAACCGGCGGATCCGCCGGGCGCCAAGCCGCACAAGCCGGTGGAGGATCTCGCGCTGCCGGAGAAGGACACCACGAACGGCGACGACGAGTCCGCCGACCCGCGGCCCGTGCGGCCGCTCGGCAGCTCCGTCTCGTTCGCGCCCGGCGTCGGCCCGCGCGACTACAACACGTCCGAGCCGTCCGACGACGACTTCGACGAGGACGACGAGGGCCACTTCGTGCCGCCCGAGCCGCCGCCGCTGCCGGCCACCGACGCGACGGCCAGGTTCGCCTGGCTCGGTGTCGTCGGCGGGCCGGTGCTGCTCCTGCTGGCGGTCCTGCTCGGCTGGGACATGACCTGGTGGCTGACGACGCTCGGCATCGGCGGCTTCCTCGGCGGCTTCGCGACGCTGGTGGTGCGGATGCGGACGGACGACGACGAGGACGGCGACCCCGGCCGGGGCGCCGTGGTCTGACCGCACGGCACGGCCGAGACGACCTCCCGGGTCTCGCCCGTGCCACCGCGGCCGCTCTCAGGTCGCCGGGGCCTCGCCCGTGCCACGGCGGCCGCTCTCAGCTCGCCGGGACCCTGAGCGCGGCCAGCACCGGGAGGTGGTCGGTGGCCGCCGTCAGGTCGGCCCGGGTGACGCCGGGCTGGTCCACCGGCACGCCGCAGCCCAGCACTTCGACGCCCTTGGTGGCGAAGATCGCGTCGATGCGCTGGTGGGGGTCGGCCGGGGTGGAGGTGAACTCCTCGCCCCAGGGGGCGGCCGTACGGCAGTCCTGCAGGTCTGCGGAGAGGCGGCGGAAGGTGCGGCCGCCGGGTCGCTCGTTCAGGTCGCCGCCCGCGACCGCGTGCTCCACGCCCAGGCCGGCGAGGCGGTCCAGGAGCAGGCCGCCCTGCTCGTGGCGCTCGTCCTCGCGCAGGCTGAGGTGGCAGCTGAGCACGCCCAGGCGGGCGCCGCCGAACCGGATCACCGCCGTGGCGAAGCCCCGCCGGTGGAGTCCGGGGGTGAGCGGGAGGAGCACGTCCTCGGTCCGCTCGACGGTGGCCCGGAGACCGCACAGGATCGCCGGTCCCGCCGCGGTGGCTCCGCCGGTGAGGACGACCTGGCCCGAGGCCGCCGCGAGCCGCGCCAGCTTCTTGCGCCAGCGGAAGAACCGGGGGGCTTCCTGGAGGAGGACCAGATCGGGGGCGCAGGCGGAGATCACCCTGGCCAGCGCGTCCGTGTCGTCGCGCATGGAGCGGATGTTGTAGCTCAGGACCCTGACGACCGCGGAACCGTCCGCCTCGGTGCGGGAGTTGGGGAGCAGCGGGGTTACCATGCCGTCAATCTACGCCGCTCGCAGGCCCGTGAGCGCCTCATGACCCGGGGGCGCGGGGTCCGCCGCGAGGATCGAGGCGCCCCCTAGCTCGGGGACACGGGGTCCGCGCGCGAGGGCCGGCACGTCATGACCCGGGGCCGCGGCGTCCGCCGCGAGGGTCGAGGTGCCCCCCTGGCTCGGCGACGCGGGGTCCTCCCGCGGGGGCCGGCACGTCATGCCCCCCGGGCGCGGAGTCCGCCGCGAGGGTCGAGGTACCCCAGCAGCTCGGGGACGCGGGGTCCGCGCGCGAAGGCCGGCACGTCATGATTCGGGGCCGCGGCGTCCGCCGCGAGGCTCGAGGCGCCCCCTAGACGAATAAGTCCGATGTCAGAGGCTCAGGAGCGGTTGCTCAGGCTGGCGGCCACGGCGGTCAGTCGGTCCATTGCGTGAGCCACACCGAGC